>DATCXH010001255.1:0-2178 GCA_036565925.1 Vicinamibacterales bacterium | reverse complement strand
GGTGATCGACTTCTATGACATCGACAACACCACAGTGAAGGAACGCTGGTGCATCGAACGTCTCGAGATTGTGCCGGACGGCGACAAGGAATACACGAACAGTGATATCTCCGGGTTCCCGTTCGTTGGGGAGATCATCGGCGACTACACCACCTTCGAAGGGTCCGGCCTCGCAGCCGCCGCCGTGTGGAACCTGACCGTCTCAGGCACGCCTACCGGTGGAAGTTACTTCCTCACCGTAAACGACGTGTCTACCGCCCCGATCGCGTACAACGCGACCGCATCCGCTGTTGCGACCGCACTGAACGCGCTCTCCGGCGTGACAGGCATCAGTGGCATCACCGCCACAGGTTCCGCACCGATTGCGATCACGTTCCCGTCTGCCGTGACGCTCACCGCGGATGGTTCGGCCCTGACCGGTGGAACCGCCCCGGACGCTACTGTCGCCGCCGTCTAACAGCGTGGCCGGGCGGGTCCTGGTGGCTCCATCCCGTCCGGCCACATTCCATTTCGGAGCCACCAACCATAAGGAGCCATCATGACCGCACCAAAGAAGCCCCAAGACCACCTCGAGAAGGTTGTCAAACCGAAGATCGAACCTGTCGACGGCGGACGGAAAGTGACGCTGGATGGCGTCACCGTCACCGTTATGGATGACGCCCTGGACGACTTCGAATTGCTCGATGATCTGGGTGAACTCCAGCGCGACAAAAAGCAGGCAGCGCGTCTGCCACGCATTCTCCGGCAACTCGTCGGGGATGACTCCTATCACGTCGTGATGGACGGACTGCGCGGTACTAACGGCCGCGTATCGGTCACGGCCGCGTCCGAGTGGATCAAGAAGCTTTTCGAGGCGATCAACCCAAACTCCTGATCCTCAGCGTCGGGCTCGCGTCGCATCAGGCGGCTCTACGGGCGGCGCTGAGGGCGGAATACGGACTGGACCTTCGCCAGGTTATCGAGCAGCGCACAATGCGTTGCAGTGACCTAGGCGACCTCGTTGTGTGGCTACCGGCCGGGTCCGTCTTCTGGCGGTCGATCGGTGGACCCGCATCAATCTCGTCTACTGAACGCGAACTGCGGGAGGTCGCGTTCTGGTTGCGTGTCCTGGACTATCGGGAGCGCGGGTCGAAGGGCGAACAGCCGCGACGGTCACCGGAGCCGAAATGGGCGACGGACGAGACGGTGCAGCAGTCAGCCGAGAGCCGAAAGATGGCCGCATACATGGCACGACAGAACCGAAAGTCGCCCCAATAACCAGTTGATCTAACGACCCCGGCAGGGGATCTTGCCGGGGTTTCGTCATGTAAGGGGGCATCCGTGGCAACGGAAATCGCAGACGCATACATCGCCCTCTACACGAAGATGCCAGGCGTTAAGGGCGACATTGAGCGGTCGTTGGGCAAGGCTGACGCGAAAGGCGCGGGAGCAAAGCTCGGTGACGAGCTAGGTGGCGGGATATCCACCAAGACTGCCGCTCTCGCTGGCGCAGTCGGTGGCGTTGTCGCCACGATTGCACAGCAAGGCATCGCGGCCATCTCCGATCTGGTTGGCGAAGCCGTCATCGCGTCTGACGCGACAGACAAGTTCAAGCAAACGTTGGGGTTCGCTGGAATCGACACGTCCACGATCGACAAGGTTACGAAGCAGACCCGCAAGTATGCGGATGACACTGTGTTCGATCTGGCGACGATTCAGAACACGACTGCGCAACTCGCGGCGAACAGCGTCCCGGATTACGAGAAGCTGACAGAAGCGGCCGGGAACCTGAACGCGGTCGCAGGCGGCAATAATGACACCTTCCGCAGCGTCGCCATGGTCCTCACTCAGACGGCCGGCGCGGGGAAGCTGACGACGGAGAACTGGAACCAGCTCGCCAACGCTATCCCTGGTGCGTCCGGTGTGCTGATCGACTCGCTCAAGAAAGCCGGCGCGTTCACCGGTAATTTCCGGGACGCGATGGCCAAGGGTGAGATCACCTCTGAAGAGTTCAACACTGCCCTGATGAAGGTCGGTTCTCAGCCGATTGCGGTGGCGGCGGCAAAGTCCACGTCAACGATGGAAGGTGCTGTCGGGAATCTGGCTGCGTCGATCACGGGGAAGCTCTCGGACGCGTTCACTGCGATCAAGCCAGCACTGACTGGTTTCACATCTCTGCTGGCGGGTTTCATCTCGAAT
>DATCXH010000325.1:0-5976 GCA_036565925.1 Vicinamibacterales bacterium | reverse complement strand
CAGCGAAGCCGAGCCCCGATTCGATACCCGCGTACTGCAACACGCGCTCGACCATTTCGCCGAGTCGTTTCGCTTCGGTCTGCAACAACTGCCCGTAGCTCTTGACGCGATCCCCGCCGATGACACCGTGCGCAAGATTCTCTGCCGCCGATCGAATCACCGCGACCGGCGTCCGCAGTTCATGCGAGACGCCCGCGACGAACTCCATCTGCTGACGCGCCAGGCGCTGCGCTCGCCGTGATGTGTCTACGAGCAACGCGATGCTGACCGTGAGGAGCAGCAGCACGCCGAAGCTGATGCCCAGATTGCGACGTCGCGCGCCAGTCACGGCGGCTTCGAGCGATCCACTCTGATGCTGAACGACGAGCAGCCAGCGTCCGAACGGTTCGTCGCCACGCGAGGCGAATCCATCGGGTCCATCCTCGAAACGACGACGGCGCGGGTCACGGTCGGGATCACCAGGACGCGGTGGGCGATTGAAAAAGAAGATCGGGTCCATGCGGCCAAGGAGTCCTGCGGTCGCGTCGGCGTGCTCGCGATCGACGGGCGCACCTGGATCCGATCGATACAACACCTTCGAGGGATCGTCCGCACTCGTGACCGAGACGCGATAGACGTCGCCCTCGGCATGAATGAAGTGGCGTTGCGCGAGCTCGGGCAGCATCTGCTCGCGGATGTACGTCATATTCAACTGCATGACGGTGAACCCGAACACGGGAGTCACAGTCTGCGGCACCGGTGCAGGGGACTGCGGGACGACGAGATTGCGCAGCGGCGTGATGATGAACTGCTCGTTACCGCGGAAGGATGCGCGTCGTGTCGGAGGTCGGCCAGCGGAGAAGTCGGCCAGTTCCTCTTCGAATCGAGCGCGCCATTCGTTGAGCGCGACGGGCCACTCCGCCATCTCGAACACGTGCGATTCTGTGTTCCATTGCCGCAGCCGCAGACGACCTGCGTCGGCATCGACCAGCAGGACGGATGCAACGACTTGGGGATGCGCCGCCGTATTGAGCCATGTCTCGTAACGGTCGGTGTACCGGTCAGATGCCCCCTCGAGGGCGGTGGCGGGGCCGACTTGAAGACTCAGCACGGCGCGGATAATTTCGCCGTCGAAGTTCTCGCGGAACTGTGCCGCCGCCGTTCGCAGGTTGCGTTGCATGCGCTCGCGTTCGGCGGTGCTCACCTGACCCACCCAGCGGTACTGCAGTACCGCGAGAGCCGGCAGTAACACGAGCAGCGCGCAGATGACGACGGTTGGGCCTGACGGCTTTCTGAGGAGCACTTCAGGGGCGAGTTTAACATCAAGAAAATCGCTGTAACACGCTGAAATTTCGGCCTTTACAATTCTTAACAAAGTCTTTGCCCACGTTTAACGACCCCCTCTTCGACCGGCAAGAATAATTTGGAGTCATGCTCATGCGGCGGATAGGTTCCCCAGGTCTTAGTGTGTTCGTCG
The DNA here is from genome assembly GCA_036565925.1 of Vicinamibacterales bacterium. Taxonomy (GTDB): domain Bacteria; phylum Acidobacteriota; class Vicinamibacteria; order Vicinamibacterales; family UBA2999; genus Gp6-AA40. The sequence goes on along the minus strand of DATCXH010000325.1, from coordinate 4,520 downwards.
GCACCCTTGCTCTCCTGACGCTCGGCTCTCTCCCATCAGCGCAGACCGAGGACACTGCGAAAGGTGCGTCTCTCCTCGCCGAAGCGCGGAAAGCGCTGGGCGGCGAAGACAAGCTCGCGGCCGTGAAGCGGCTGCAGGTGAAGGGCGAGATGCGCCGCGGGCAGGGCAACAACACCCTCGAAGGCGATACCGAGGTGTTCCTCGAGTTACCTGACAAGTTCCGCCGCAATGAATCACTGAGTATTGGTCCCGGGCTCGGCGGGATCGATCGTATCGAGGTGCTCAACGGAAACGAGATCTGGGACCAGAACAGCGGCGGCGGTGGGCGATTTGGCCGCGGTGGTGGCTTCGGCGGTGGCGGTGGCGACTTCGGTGGCGGTGGTCGCGGTGGCGACGTCGGCGGCTTTCGTCGCGGCGGCGGGTTTGGCGGTCAGCAGAACGGCGGGACCGATCAAGCGCCACAAGGCATCGATCCCGAACGGCTCAAGGAACTGCAGTTGCGCAATCGTCGTCAGGAAGTGGCGCGATTACTCCTCGCATTCCTGTTGACCACCGATAGTCCGGTCGCCTGGATCGGCACCGCGCAATCGCCCGAAGGCACCGCGGATGTCCTTGAAGTGAAAGCTGCAGACGGCCCCACGACCCGGCTCTTTCTCGATTCGACGACCCACGTGCCGCTGATGATGACGTGGACCGGCGGCAATCAACGTGGCGGACGCGCTGGGCAGGGTGGTGGCGGTTTCCGAGGTCGTGGTGATGGCGCGCCGCAAGGCGGCCTGGCGCCGCAGGGCGGCGTAGCGCCACAGAACGGCGCGGCGCCGCAGGGCGGAGCGCAACAGACCGGCGGCGCAGAATCAGCCGCCTCTCCGGCCGCGCCTCAGGGCGGTGCGGCAGCTGATACCGCGCAGGGGCGCCGCGGCCGCGGCGCTGGCGGTGGACCCGCGACGCTCGAGATGCATCTCTCCGACTACAAGGTCGTGAACGGCGTCAAGCTGCCCCATCTCATCACACGCGGCACGAACGGCCAGACCGCCGAAGAGTGGACCATCAAGAGTTACAAGATCAATCCGACCTTCAAGGGAAACACTTTCACCAAATGAAACGGTTCCTCGCTGTCCTCTTTGTTTTTGTTGCCCTGCCGGTTTACGCGCAGAACGCGAATCAGACCCAGCTCCGTCTCGTTGTCGTCGATGAGACCGGCGCCGGTATTCCGAACGCCACCATCATCGTCACGCCGGCGAGCGGAAACGCCGTGACGTTCACGAGCGATGAGCGCGGTTTGGCCTCGTCGCCGAACCTGCCGTCCGGCAACGCGACACTCCACGTCGAGTTCGAGGGGTTCCAGCCGTTCGAAGCGCCAATCAATCTCCGGCGTGGCGCGATGAATCAGACCGTCACCTTGAAGATTGCCGGACTGCAGGAAGAGGTCGTCGTCAACGACACCACGGCACTCGACGATCGACGCGGCAACTCGCAGAGCACGACGCTCGAGGAGTCGGAGATCGAGGAGCTGCCCGAAGATCCCGAGGAGCTCGCCGATGTGCTCGCGGCGATGGCGGGCGGGTCAGGCGCCGTATTCCAGGTCAACGGCTTCCGCGGCGGACGACTCCCGTCGCGCGATGAAATTCGTCAGATCCGCTTCCGCACCAATTCCTTCTCCGCCGACAATCACGACGCCGGACGGACCCAGATCGAGATCATCACGCGGCCGAACGTGCGCGCGTGGAATGGCAACGGCAGCTTCAACTATCGCGGCGATGCGATGAACGCACGCAACGCGTTTGCGACGGTCAAGACCCCGGAGCAGAATCGCAACTTCAACTTCGGCGCTCGTGGTCCGATCGTCAAAGGCAAGACGTCGATTCGCCTTGGCCTCGACGGTCGCCGCGACTATCAGGCGGACACCATCGTCGCCATCGACGAGAACGGCAATCGCCTGGGCGACTACGTGCGCCGTCCGTCCGAGTCCACCAACGCCACCATCGGTCTCGAACACGCGTTGAACAACAACCAGACGCTGCGTGTCGAATACCGTCGCGGCGAAAATCAGGTCGAGAACAATGGCGTCGGGGGCTTCAACCTGCCTGAGCGTGCATTCAATTCCCACAGCGACAACAACCAGCTGCGTGTGCAGGCACAGGGCATCGTCGGCAAGAGCATGCTGCACGAGGTGCGGCTGCAGTTCTACACAACTGAAAGCGTCCAGACGTCGCTCTCGCAGGCACCAACGATCATCGTGCTCGACACCTTCACGAAGGGCGGCGCCGGTGTCTCGAGCCGTGGCTCGAACCGAACCTTCGAGTTGGCCGAGAATCTCGATTTCAACATCGGACGCAAACAGCAGATGCGCGTCGGCTACATCGTCGAGGGCGGACGTTACAAGAACTTCGACGCGCGCAACGCCGCTGGTACCTACACCTACTCGTCACTCGATGCCTACAACGAGAACCGGCCCACGACGTTTACTCAGCGTCTTGGCCAGGTGGACACCTCGTTCACGCAGTACAACGTCGGCTTCTATTGGTCTGACGATGTCCGGTTGAACAACAAGTTCTCGTTCGGCGTTGGCGTGCGGAATGAGTTGCAAACACATATCAGCGGCGCTCTCAACCTGATGCCGCGCGTCGGGTTCACCTGGACGCCATGGGGGCAGCGGACCGCCATTCGCGGCGGATACGGGCTGTTCTACGACTGGTACGAATCCAACCTCTACGATCAGACGCTGCGCGTCAACGGCGTCGCGCAACGCGACATCGTCACCAACTACACGCTGGACGGAACGCAGGAGCAACAGCCTCCAGCCCGCATTCAGTCGAGTCCGGATCTCAACATGCCGAAAGTGCATCAGGCGTCGATCGGCATCGAGCGTCAGGTGACGCAGAACCTCACCATGCAGGCGAGCTATCAGATGCTGCGCGGGCGCGACCAGATGCGTTCGATCAACATCAACGCGCCAATGGACGTAGGTTTCGATCTCGACGGCAACCCGATCTGGATTCGACCCGACCCGACGATCGGCAACATCACGCAGTTCGATTCCACCGGACGTTCGCAAAGCGACCGGCTCGAGCTCCGCAGCATCTACCGGTTCCCGCAGCGCAACATTTTCATGAACGTGAACTACGCGCTTGCGCAGGTGAAGAATCACGCCGACAGCGCGACCGCGCTTCCCGCGAACAATCTCTATCCCGATAGCGAGTGGGGACCGTCGCGGCAGGACATTCGCCATCGCATCCAGGGTCAGGTCAACGTTCCCATCCTGTACGGCGTCCGCACCAGCGTCAATGTGCAGGCTCAGTCGGCGCCGCCGTACACGATCACCATTCGCACCGATCCGAACAGAGATGGCGTCCTGAATGACCGGCCGGTTGGCGTTGGTCGCAACACCGAGCGCGGCGCCGCAACCTGGACGATGGGTGTGAACCTCACCAAACAGTTTGCCCTCGGCTCGCGCAACGGGCAGGGCGGCGGAGGCGGATTCCCTGGCGGTGGTGGCCGTCCCGGCGGTCCTGGTGGGTTCCCAGGCGGTGGGGGAGTTCCCGGCCCGGGCGCTGGCGGCGGCGCAGGCACCGGCGGTAATCAGCAGGCGCAGTTTGCGCAGCGCGGCGGCGGACCGGGAGGTGGCGGACGCGGTAATCGCGGCGGCGACGCGCAATTCACCTCGCGTGCCACCTTGGAACTGTTCATCCGTGCCGACAACGTCCTCAACCGCGTCAACTACGGGGCTTTCAGCGGCACCTTCGGGTCGCCGTTCTTCGGTCAGCCGACGAGCGCACAGCAGCCTCGCCGCCTCACGGTCGGCTCGGCGTTCCGCTTCTAATTCCCAACGCCCAACTTCCAACTACCAACCATTCCTAACTCCCAAATCCCCAAAAGAACTTTCGATTGGGAGTTGGAATTTGGGAGTGGTTGGACGTTGGGGGTTGGTAGTTGGGAGTTGAATAGAATTCCAAATGTGAACATCACCGTCGTCGGTGCCGGCGTCGTTGGCTGCGCCGTCGCCTACGAGCTCGCATCGCGCGGGGCGCGCGTGGAAATGATCGATCCGCGCGGCCCCGGTCGCGGCGCTACGGGCGCCTCGGCAGGCATTCTTGCGCCCCTCATCGAGGGACATTCTGAGGAACTGCTCCGCCTCGGCACGTGCAGCCTCGCGCTGTGGGACGACTTCGTGCGTCGTGTTCAGGCGGAGTCTGGTCTGACGATCGCGTACGAGCGCAGCGGCACGCTGCAGGTCGCGCTTGATGAAGCGCAGGCTTCCGAGCTGTTGGATCTTGGGCGCCGTCTCGAATCAGCTGGCGTGCAGCACGCTCTGCTCGACGGCCGCGGCGCGACGACGCTCGAGCCGGGTCTCACCAATCGAGCGACGAGGGCCCTGCTCGTGCCGCAACATGGCTTCGTCGGCCCGATGTCGCTCATTGATGCTCTCGTGCGAGCAGCAACCATTCGCGGGGTGTCGATTGTGCAGGCACGTGCGACGAACATCGACGAGATCCGCACCGATGCGATCATCATTGCCGCGG
>DATCXH010001237.1:0-14920 GCA_036565925.1 Vicinamibacterales bacterium | reverse complement strand
GCGCGGCAGATGACGAGATCGGCGGCTTTCATCTCCCGGTCCATCGCAAACAGGAACGGCTCGACGCGGGCTTCCAACCCGGCGCGCCGGTAGCTGTCGCGGACCATTTCCAGATCGCGCTCTCCAGTCTGGTGCGTAATCGCCACTCGTGCGTTGGCAGCCAGGCGCGGCGCTGCCTCCACCATGGCCATGTTGATCGCGTGCGCGCCCTGAGAGCCGCCAAAGACTAGAACCCGTGCCGCCCCTGGCGGCGAACTCGGTTGCTCATACGCCTCCTCGAAAAACTCCGGACGAACCGGATTGCCCGAGACGAATGCCTTACGTCCGAAAAACGACATGCTCTCGCTGTAGGTCACCGCTGCGGCACTCACCAGTGATGCCAGCAGTCGGTTGGTCAGCCCGGGCACCGCGTTTTGCTCCATGAGCATCGTCGGAATGCCCCGCATCGCTGCGAGTGCCACGACAGGCCCCGAGCTGTACCCGCCAACGCCAATCACCACGCGCGGCCGTCGCCGACTGATGACCTGCGACGCGTCGATCGCGCTCGCCGGCAGCAAACTCATGCCTCGCGCGATCGAGGCCACCGACTTTCCCTTCAATCCCGCACTGCGAATCAGTTCGAGCGCGAAGCCCTCGCGCGGAATGACGCGCGCTTCGATGCCCGCGGCTGTCCCGACGAAGGTCACCGTCGCATCCGGCACTCGTTTCATTACTTCGCGTGCGACCGCGATTCCCGGATACAGATGGCCACCCGTTCCGCCGCCCGCGATCAGAATCGACAGCGCCATTCATCACGCATCCGGCGACTCGTGCTGCGAGATGTTCAGCAGCACACCCATCCCGAGCAGATTGATCAGCAACGACGACCCACCCGCACTCACCAGCGGCAGCGGAATGCCTTTGGTCGGCATCAACCCGAGCACCACGCTGATGTTCACGAGGGCCTGCACCGCCACCATCGTCGTCAAGCCAAGCGCGACAAACGATCCAAACGAGTCCTCGGCGCGCAATGCGATTCGCGCACCGCGCCACGCGATGACGCAAAAGCAGACGAGCACCGCCGTCGCACCGATGAGACCCAGTTCCTCAGAGATCACCGCGTAGATGAAATCGGTATGCGGCTCGGGCAGGTAGAACAACTTCTGCACACCACCCATCAGGCCCTTGCCGAACACGTGACCGGTGCCGACTGCAATCAACGACTGCAGTACCTGGAACCCATCGCCCAGCGGATCCGCTTCGGGATTCCAGAACGCAAGCAATCGACGACGCCGGTAATCGGCGCTCATCAGGACGATGTAGAGCGCGGGCAACGCGACCAGCGCGGCACCAACCAGATAGCGGTAGTTCAGTCCCGCCGCGAAGACCATCAGGCCGATGATCATCAGCAGCGACACGGCCGTGCCGTAATCCGGCTCCAGCAGAATCAAACCAAACATGCCGCCGACCACGATGAAGATAGGCAGCAGGGAGTACTGCAGCTCGTCGATGCGGTGCATGCGTCGTTCGAGGATCAACGCGGTGAACAGAATCGCCGTGATCTTGGCGAGCTCGGACGGCTGGATTCCGAGGCCACCGACGTTGAACCAGCGGCGGGTGCCGTTGATCGGCGAGCTGAACAGCACGGCGACGAGCATCAGGCTGACCAGCGCGATCGCGCCCCAGATGAAGGCGTCGTTCCGATAGGTGCGGTAGTCGATCCGCATCGCGATCGCCAGCACCGCCACCCCGAGGATGGACCACAGCGCCTGCTTGTTCAGGAAGTAATTGCCCTGATCGAAGCGCTGCAACGCGACGACGGCCGAGGCGCTGTACACCATGACGATGCTGGCGCAGACCAGCAGCAGCGTCGCCATGAACAGCACCCGATCGGATTTCAGCTTTCTTGCCACGTTCTAATCCGTCCACCTCTAAAGAACTGCACGCTATTGACCGAAACGACTCTTGCACGCCGGCGAGCGGTTCACCGCGACGCCGGCGCGGGATCGGCTAAGATCCCGCGCCTGCAGGCTCGTAGCAGTCAGCAGTCGTCAGCCGTCGTGGGATGGGACACCAACCTCACAGACCGGGGTAGTCTGTGTTCCCAGCGGTAGGCTCTCACCCGCGCCGGTCGACTGACGACTGCTCACTGCTAAGCCTCTAATGCGTCCGCCCCACTCGATCGCGTAACTTCCCGACCTCCTCTTTGAAGACTCGTCCTCGTTCCGCGTAATCCCTGAACCAGTCGAAGCTCGCGCACGCCGGCGCCAGCAGCACGACGCCGTCGGGCCTGGCGGCTTCGTACGCCTGCGCGACCGCTTCGCTCATTGACGAGGCGGTCACCACCGGCACAACGCCGTGCAATGCGTCGCGCACGAGCGGAGCAGCTTCACCGATGGCGATCACGCCGCGGCCACGTTCCGAGAGTGGCGCGCGCAGTTCCTGCAGATCGCCGCCCTTGAATTTGCCGCCGACCAACGCGACGACGCCACGCTCGAAACTCTCAATCGATCGCCGCGCCGCTTCCACGTTGGTCGCTTTCGAATCGTTCACGAACCGCACGTCACCAATCCGGCCGACCGGCTCCATCACGTGCTCGAGACCATGAAACCCACGTAAGGCGTGTGTCATGGCGTCGCTCTGCACGCCTGCCACTGTGGCCACCGCAGCGGCGGCGATCACGTTGTTCAACATGTGGCGACCGGTGAGTTCAACAGCCGACACGGGAATCAGGCGTTCGACCGTCGTGTGTGTCCGCCGCACAATCCAACCACCGTCCACGAGAAATCCGTCCGCGACGGCGCCTGTGGGGGAAAACATCACGCGTCGCGCAGCGATGCCACGACTGTGCGCCATCACCGTCGTGTCATCTGCGTTGACGACTGCCCAATCGGTCGCCAGCTGGTTCGCAAAGATGCGCGCCTTCGCCGACGCATACGCCTCCACCGTCGGATGCCGATCGAGATGGTCGTCGGCGAAATTGAGCCACAGCGCGATCCATGGACGGAACGTCACGGTCGTCTCGAGCTGAAAGCTGCTCACCTCGACGACATGCACCGTCTCCGGTGTGGAGGCGTCGACCTGGGCACTCAGTGGCACGCCGATGTTTCCGCCAACCAGGACGTCGTGTCCCGACTCGTTGAACATTCGTCCAAGCAACGTCGTTGTCGTCGATTTCCCTTTCGTGCCCGTGATCGCCACGATCGGACCCTTCACCCAACGCGAGGCGAGCTCGAGCTCGCCGATGATCTCTGCACCGTGCTGTCGTGCCGACTCGAACACCGCTTGTTCAGTGGGCACTCCCGGACTGACGACCACCAGGTCCGCCTGCTCGAATGTCGCCGTCGTATGGCCGCCCAGTTCGAGCTCGACCCCGGCGTCCCGGAGTCGGGCCGCCTCGTCGATGCTCGCGCGGCTTTCCGTCAGCACCACACGCGCGCCTCGTCGCGCCAGCAGTTCTGCTGCGGCAATGCCGCTGCGAGCCGCACCGACGACCACCACTCGTCGCCCGCCCACCGAGAACGCGTCAGCACCCATGTCATCACCGCAGCTTCAGCGTCGTCAGACTGAACAACGCAAAGATGATCGACATGATCAAAAAACGGGTGATGACCTTCGGCTCACTCCATCCGATCAGCTCGAAGTGGTGGTGAAGCGGTGCCATCTTGAACACGCGCTTGCCGGTCAACTTGAAGGAGGCGACCTGGATGATCACCGACATCCCCTCGAGCACGAAGATGCCGCCAACGATCGGCAGCAGCAGTTCCTGCTTGATGAGAATGGCCACGGTGCCGAGCGCGCCGCCCAATGACAGCGAGCCGACGTCGCCCATGAAAATCTCGGCGGGATAACAGTTGTACCAAAGGAAGCCGAGACTGGCCCCGGTCAAGGCCCCGCAGAAGATCGTCAGCTCGCTCGTCGGGAAGCGAATCAACAACAGGTACTTCGCAAGCTCCGCGTGCCCGGTGACATAAGCCAGCGCGGTGAACGCCGCGGCGCTCACGGCAAACGTGCTGATTGCCAGCCCGTCGAGCCCATCGGTCATGTTCACGCCGTTACTGGCAAAAACCAGCACCAGCACCGCAAACACCACGTAAAACCAACCGAGGTCCGGAATCAGCGTCTTGAAGAACGGAAAGATCAGCCGCGTGTTGTAGAGCGGCGGGTTCTGCTGGGCGAGCATCAGGACCGCGACCCCCACGCCCAGGGCGACGATGATCTGCCCGAGCATCTTGTAGCGCGGGATCAAACCGTGATGCGAGCGTCGCGTGATCTTCAGGTAGTCGTCGATGAACCCGACCATACCGAAGCCCACGGTCGCGAGCACAGCGATCCAGATATATGGGCTGGTGAGATCCGCCCACAACAGCGTCGGTACGACCGCCGCCGTCAGAATCAGCAGCCCTCCCATCGTGGGCGTACCGGCCTTGGCGCGGTGCGACTGAGGTCCTTCCTGCCGGATGATCTGGCCGATTTGAAAATCGCGGAGCGTTCGGATCAGCCACGGGCCGAACAGCATGCTGATCGCGAACGCGGTCAGGCTCGCCGCCGCGGTACGGAACGTGATGTAGCGAGTCACGTTCAACGCGCCGAGAAACGGCGACATGTTCGCGAGCTGCGGCAGGGCGTAGAACAGCATCAGGCGAACTCCGCCGCAAGACGATCCGCCACCAGATCCGTACGCGTGCCGCGCGATCCTTTGACGAGCACCAGGTCGCCACGCCGGACCTGTGCCGACACTGGTGCCACGGCCTCAACGCTCTGCGCAAAGTAGGAGACTGAGTCACGCGGCATTCCCGCCGCGACCGCTGCATCAGCGAGGGCGCGCGCCGGAGCGCCGCCGATCGCAAAGAGCATCGTCAATCCCGCGGCCGCCGCAGCGCGGCCACATTCCTCATGGAACGCCTGCGCGTGATCGCCGAGCTCGAGCATCTCGCCGAGCACGGCGATCTTTCGCTCGCAACGGCTCTCGTGCGCGACAACCTCCAGCGCGCGACGAAGCGCACTCGGGCTCGAATTGTAGGAATCGTCGATAAGCGTAATGCCGCCACCCAGGCGCGTCACGGCCCCGCGGCGATCGGCTGGTCGAAGCCGGGCAGCGACGTCAACAATCGTGTCCAGCGCAATGCCCGAATCAAGTGCGACCGCAGTCGCCGCGAGTACGTTGGAGAGGTTGCCACGTCCGAGCAACGGCGTATCAACGACGCGCTCGCCCGCTGGTGTCGTGACCCGAGCGCGCATTCCGTCTACGCCGCGATCCTCGATAGACGTCGCACGGATATTGGCGTTCGCAACCGTGCCGAAGGTGATCGTCCGGCCGGCGAACGCGTTGGCCCGCGCCATGACGCGCGGGTCGTCGGCGTTGCAGACCAACAACGTCGCCGCAGTGGCTCGCTGCAGGATCTCGCCCTTGGCGTCGGCAATCGCGTCGGGAGACGCAAAGAAACCGAGATGCGCGTCGCCCACGTTCGTCCACACACGAACGTCGGGTTCGGCGATCTCGACCAATCTGCTGATCTCCCCGGCGTGATTCATGCCCAGTTCCATGACCGCCACATCGGGCTTGGTGCGCAGCTGCATCAACGACAGCGGCAGACCGATGTGATTGTTCAGATTCCCCTTGTTCTTCACCACGCGATAGCGCGTGGCCAACATCTCAGCGATCGTTTCCTTCGTCGTCGTCTTGCCTGCACTGCCCGTGATCGCAATCACTCGCGTCTCGGCCGCCAATCGGACGCCGTGCGCCAGGTCCTGCAGCGCGCGCAACGTGTCTTCGACCTCGATGACCCCACGGTGGGTACGAAGAGCAGGACCCGCCCTGCGGCTGTCATCGTCGGGCTCGACGATCGCGCCCGCGGCGCCTCGGTCGAGCACTTCGGCCACGAACGAGTGGCCGTCGAACCTCGGACCCTTCAGCGCTACGAACAGATCGCCTGCTCGCAACGATCGGCTGTCGGTCAGAACGTCTCCGACCGGCAACGCGGGATCTCCGGACTGCAGCGTGCCCCCTACCGTCTGTGCGACCCACCCGAGGGTCAGTTCGAGCTCGTTCACGAGGAGCTACGCCCGCGACTTAACGCGCCGCGCCTCCAGCGCTTCCTGGGCCACGTCGATGTCGTCGAATGCCAGCCGGCGTCCGCCGATCTCCTGGTATTTCTCGTGGCCCTTGCCGGCAATGAGCACGACGTCGCCGGGACTCGCGCCGCGCACTGCCTGCAGAATTGCCTCGCGCCGATCAACTTCCGTGACGATCGATGCGTTGCTCTGACGAACTTCCGCATCGGCGCCACGTTTGACTTCTCCGATGATCCGCTCGGGATCCTCGCCGCGCGGGTTGTCCGACGTAATCACCACCACGTCGCTCAATCGCGCCGCAACCATGCCCATCAACGGCCGCTTGGTGCGATCGCGATCGCCACCGGCGCCAAACACCGTGATCAGCCGCCGTGCCGCCATCGGCCGCGCCGTCTCGAGCAAGTTCCGCAGCGCATCATCGGTGTGCGCGTAATCAACGACGACCGTCACATCGTCTGCGGCGCTGGAGACGACCTCGAATCGCCCGGGCACACCCGGAAGGTTGTGCAGCCCCTCCTCGATCGCCTCGATCGGCACACCGAGCTCGACGGCCGTTCCGACGGCGCCGAGGATGTTGTAGACATTCGGCTTGCCGACCAGTCGCGAGCGGACGTGCACGGTGCCGTGCTGCGTGCGGACATCGAACTCGAGTCCGGCAAGCGAGTAGGAGAGAGGCCCGGGCGAGACGTCCGCGGTCTTGTTGATCGCGTACGTCACCGGTCTCTTCACCACGTCAACGAGTGACCCGCCACGCGGATCGTCCGCATTGATCACGGCCGGCGCATCAGCCGGAAGCATTTCGAACAGCCGCCGCTTGGCCGCGAAGTAGTCCTCCATGTCGGCATGGAAGTCGAGGTGATCGCGGGTGAGATTCGTGAAGATCGCGGCGGCGAACTTGATGCCGTCCACTCGCTTCAGCGCCAGCGCATGCGACGACACTTCCATGACGCACGCACCGCAACCGCCCGCCACCATGTCGCGCATGAAGGCCTGCAGGTCGGGGGCCTCGGGCGTCGTTCGTGTGGCGTCGAACGCGCGATCGCCGATGCGATACGTCACCGTACCCATCAAGCCACACTGAATCCCCGCGGCATCAAGCATCGCGCTGACAAGAAAGCTGGTCGTGGTCTTCCCGTTGGTGCCGGTGATGCCGATGACGCTCATCTCCCGGCTCGGGTGATAGAAAAATTCCGCCGACAGCCACGCCAGCGCGAGTCGAGCGTCATTGACGACAATCCACGGAACGGTGACGTCACCCGGCGCCGGCGATTCGGCGACGATGGCTGACGCGCCGGCCGCGATCGCTTCCGGCGCGAAAACCGCACCGTTCGCGTTCAATCCGACCAGCGCCACGAAAACGGAACCGCGTCCGACACGTCGCGAATCGTGCGTCACCCCGGTGCACTGCGTGGCGAGCAGAGACGACGCCCCGACCGCCGGCATCGTGAGCCCCGGCACACGTTCGAGCGAGCGAAGGAGATCGCTAACGGTCATGGCCTGGCAGCGCTCGCGATCTGATCGGGATCCTGGCGGCCCAGCTTGAGCACGACGGTGGACGCAGACTCGATGGGCTCGCCGGCCGGCGGATATTGCTGCGTGACAACGCCAGTGCCCTGCAGTCGAGCGGTCATGCCGAGCTGAGCGAGCACACGCAGCGCGTCGCGCGCGCTCATGCCGGTGAGATCGGGGAAGACCGTGATCGTGCCCGTTCCGCCGACAGCCACGATGCGCGGTTTCGCGACAGGGCCGGACGCCGGTTGTTCCATGGATCCGCCGTCGATAGGCCCGGCGAACACCGGGTTCGGCGCATCGATTGACTGCGGCACGCCGTAGTGACGCAACGCGGTCTGGGCAATCTTCTGGAAGATCGGTGCGGCCACCACGCCGCCGTACGGCGACACGCGGTGCGGCGAATCGACGACCACAACGATCGCGAACACCGGCTTCTGCGCCGGTACGAAGCCGACAAATGACACGTTGTAGTCGGAGTGGCCGCGATAGCTGCCGTTGACCAGCTTCTTTGCCGTGCCGGTCTTCCCGGCCACCGTGTATCCGGGAATCTGCGCCGCCTTGCCGGTGCCGTCCGTCACGACACCTTCCATGATTCGGCTGAGCGTCGTCGCCGTTTCTGTGGTGATGGGACGCGTAATCACCTTGCGTGGGACGGGCAGGCGCCGGCCGTCGCGGATCACTGCACGCACGACGCGTGGCTGCACGAGCTCGCCACCGTTGGCGACAACGCTGACCGCTTGCGCCATCTGCAGCGGCGTCACGCCGACCTGATAGCCCATGGCGACCGAGGCGAGCGCACTATCGGTGAGCTTCGATGGATCCCACACGATGCCCGGGCTCTCGCCGCGGAAATCCGGCGACGTCGGCTGGCCGAAGCCAAACCGTCGCACGAACTCGCTCATCTTCTCCGGCCCGACCTTGAGCGCAACCTTGATGGCGCCGACGTTGCTGGACTTGATGATCGCCTGCGCGAACGACAGCACGCCGTAGTTGTGATCGTCGCGAATCACTCGCGTGCCGAAGCGGATGTTGCCGGCGCGGGCATCAATGATCGTGTCCGGTGTCGCCGCCCGCTCTTCGAATGCGGCGCTTGCGGTCACGATCTTGAACGTCGATCCCGGCTCATAGATGTCCTGGATTGCGCGATTGCGGCGCAGCTCCTCGCGAGCGTCGCGATACGCGTTGGGGTCGAAGTCGGGGGCGTTGGCGAGCGCCAGAATCTCGCCGGTGTTGGGATCCATGACGATCGCCGACCCGCCCGACGCACCAGCCCATTTGATGCCGTCGCGCAGCTCGCGCTCGGCGACGTGCTGCAGATACTCGTCGATCGTTAACTCGAGCGACGCGCCCGCAGTCGGTGGCCGCTCGACGCGGCTGAACGCGCTGCCGCGCGCATCGCGCTCGACGAGCACTGTGCCGGCGCGGCCAAGAATCAGCCGGTCGTACGCCGCCTCGATGCCGGCCAGGCCGACGTTGTCTATGCCCACGTAGCCGAGCACGTGCGACGCGAGATCGGAGTTCGGGTAGGTGCGCTTGCTCTCCTTGATGAATCCGATGCCCGGCAGATCGAGCGCCGCAACGCGCTTGGCCTGGTCGGGCCACACCTGACGGCGGACGTAGGCGAAGTACTTGCCCTTGCGAATGCGCTCGACCATGACCTGGCGCTCTTTCGCGTCACAGTCGGCCAGCGCACGGCACACCGCGGCGACTCCCGCCTCCGGGTCGCCGAACTCGCTCGGCACGGCATAGATCGTGTCGGCATCGACGCTGTACGCGAGGATGTGACCATGGCGGTCGAGGATGTCGCCGCGCTTGGCGGGGGCTTCAATCGTGCGCGACTGCTGGCGCTCGGCGCGCGTCGCCAGTTCGTCGTAGCGGAAGACCTGCAGATACACGAGGCGCGCCTCGATCCCGACGGCCCAGAGCAGCAGAAAGCCGAATGCCACGGCGACCCGGTGCTTCAGCGTTGCGCGTAATACGTTAGCGGGCTGGTCGGCCACCACGAAACTCCGTTCTGTCCTCAGGGGGCCTAACGTCGAGCGACGACTGACCGCGGCGGCGCCGGGGTCGGGATGACTCGCTCAATCACGATCGCATCGTCAGCAGAGGGCGCCACCATCCGCAGCCGCGTGGCCATCCGCTCGATCCGCTCCGGCGAGCGTAGCTTCTCGATCTCGAGACGCAAGTGCCGGTTGATCGCCTCTTCACTGGCGCGCTCGCGCTGCATCTCTTCGAGCCGGTATCCGTGGCGCAGCAACTCGAAGTGCTGCCACGCCGAGAAGAGCAACACCAGCACGAGGAAGACACCGATCAACGTCGAGCGCCACATCTCGCGATGACGCTCGCGATCGACCTCGCGGACGATCGGGTTGTTGCGGACGTCTTTCTTGATTGCGTATTCGAAGGTCTCGGCCGTCATGTCCGCACCGCCTGTCCTACCGTGAGGCTGCCCGCAGCTTCGCGCTCCGTGCGCGGGGGTTCCGTTCGATCTCGGCTTCCGTCGGCACCTGGGGCCGCTTCGTGCGGATAGTGATCGTGCCGTTCGCCTGCAGTGCCCGCAGCGTGTGCTTCACCACGCGGTCCTCGAGCGAATGAAACGTAATCACCACCAGGCGCCCGGCCGGCGCGAGCCGCCCGGCGGCACGCGTCAGAAACCCATCGAGATCCTCGAGCTCGCGATTGACCCAGATGCGAATCGCCTGAAACGTGCGCGTCGCCGGATCAATCCGCGAATAGCCTTTGCGGGGCACCGCTTTCCGGACGATCTCCGCCAGGCGTCCCGTCGTCTCGATTCGACGAGTGCGATTGGCATCGACGATCGCCCGTGCCACGCGCCGCGCGTGGCGTTCTTCCCCGAACTCGTAAATCACGTCCGCCAACGTCCGTTCATCAACCGCAGCAAGCATGTCGGCCGCCGTCGCGCCGCTCGACCGATCCATCCGCATGTCGAGCGGCTCATCTCTGCGGAAGCTGAAGCCGCGGTCCGGCGCGTCGAGTTGCATCGACGACACGCCCAGATCGGCCAGCACCCCGTCCACCATATCGATTCCGCACGCGTCGAGTACCGCGACGAGGTTGCGGTAGTCGCTATGCACGAGCGACACGCGATCGCCGTACGCGCTCAACGCGCCGCGCGCCTGTTCGAGCGCGTCAGGATCGCGATCGATCCCGATCACTCGCGTCGCGCCACCGTCGAGCATGCGGCGCGCGTGTCCTCCCATCCCGACCGTGCAGTCGACATACACGCCGCCGCGCGACGGTTCGAGATGCGCATCCACCTCGTCCACCATCACCGGTGTGTGCACGATCCACTCCCATCACATCCCGAGCTCCGCGAGGTTGCGACCGTCCTCATCCGTCCACGGCTCGCGCTGCAACTTCTGCGCGAAGCGTTCGTCGTTCCACACTTCCAGATACGAAATGCGTCCGAACACCCGAACGTCGCCTACAATCGAGGCGCTGCTGCGCAGGTGCGCAGGAATGACGATGCGGCCTTGGTCGTCGAGCTCGCCGGCCTGGCCGTAGTAATTGACGCGATCGAGAAACTTCAGCAGAGCAGGATGGTTGCTGGACGTGCTGAGCGCCTTGCGCTCGATCTCGGTCCACACGGTGATCGGGTAAATGCGGACACACTCCCCCGTCAGACTCGTGACGAAGACGTCCGGCCCCTGCTGGTCATGGATGACCGTGCGAAAGATCGTGGGCACTTTAAGCCGACCCTTGTCGTCGATCCGGGCCGGAGCGCTCCCTCGTAACCCTTTTTGCTCCACTGAGCTCCACAAAAATCCACACGGATAGTAGAACCGGCGTTGGGCGATGTCAACCGCAAGCTGCTGATCTTCAGCGAGTTACGCCAAACTTTCGCTATGTTTTCGACGTTATCGAAATTGGGCCCTAACCCTAGCGGCGGCAGGATAACGGGGACAGGCCAAGGGCAGGCCCGGCTCAGGCCCGGGCCTGGCCCGGGCCACGCCTGGGCCACGCCTGGGGCAGGCCGGTGCCAGGCCGGTGCCAGGCCGGGGTCTGACCCCTCGTGCTAGGCTGAAAAACTCATGCTTCGTGCGGCTCTGATCGGTCTTCCCTCCAGCGGCAAGACAACCCTCTTCCAGTTGATGACCAGCGCCAAAGAGGCGCCGCGCGGAAAAGGCGACGTCAACATCGGCATCTCCAAGGTTCCCGACGCCAGGCTCGACATCCTGACCGGGATGTACAACCCGAAGAAGCGCGTGCCGGCAACGGTCGAGTTCACCGACATCATCGCGCCAGCAAAGTCCGGCGCGCAGGCGCTCATCGATGTCGCCGGGTACAAAAACGCCGACGCGCTCGTGCACGTCGTCCGCGCGTTCCACGATGAAGCCGTCCCGCATGCGGCAGGCTCGATCGATCCAGCGCGCGATGCACAGACGATGGAAGACGAGTTGATCCTCGCCGACCTCGTGATCGTTGAACGACGACTCGAGCGACTCGAAAAGGATCTGAAGAAGGGTCGCTCCACCGAGCTCGAACGAGAACGCGAGTTGGTGCAGCGCTGCAAGGCGGCACTCGAGGAAGGCAAACCACTCCGTTCGCTGCGACTGACCGGTGACGATCTCAAACGACTCAGCGGCTTTCAGTTCCTCTCTGCGAAGCCGCTCCTGCTGGTGATCAATCTCGACGAGTCCGACATCGGCGACATCGCGGCGGGTATCGAAGCCACTGCAGCAAAAGCCGGCCTGACCTCGTTCCTCGCCAATGCCGAGACGAAAGCCGTTGCGCTTTGCGCGAAGATCGAGCTTGAGATCTCACAGCTCGAAGGCGACGACGCCAAAGCGTTCCTCGCCGATCTCGGCTTAAGCGAATCGGGACTCGATCGCGTGATCAGAACGACCTACGACCTGCTCGGCTACATGTCGTTCTTCACGGTGGGCGAAGACGAATGCCGCGCGTGGTCGATCGCGCGGGGCACCGCGGCGCAGGCAGCGGCCGGCGAAATTCACAGCGACATTCAGCGCGGATTCATCCGTGCGGAAGTCGTCGCCTACGACGCGCTGACCGGCCGCGGCTCGATGGCCGCATGTCGCGAGCACGGCGAGGTGCGCCTGGAAGGCAAGGAGTACGTGGTTCAAGACGGAGATATCATCAACTTCCGTTTTGCAACCTAAGCGCATCCTGGTCGCCGACGCTCACGTGCCGTTTGTCACCGGCGGCGCCGAGCTGCACGTCCGATCGCTCATCGACATACTGCGACAAAGGGGCCACGACGTCGATCTTGTCGCGCTTCCGTTCCGATCGCAGCCCAAGGAGGACCTGCTCGCGCAGGCAGCCGCGTGGCGTCTGCTCGATCTGTCATCGAGCAACAGCCAGCCAGTCGACCTTCTCATCGCGACCCGGTTTCCCACCTACTTTGCCAGACATCCGCGCAAAGTCGCGTGGGTGATCCATCAGCATCGCGCCGCATATGAATTGTGCGGCACACCGTACAGCGACTTCGAGCACACCGAAGGAGATGTCGGACTTCGCCGCAGGCTGTTCGAGCTCGATGCACGCATGCTCGGCGAGTGCCGTCACGTGTTCGCCAATTCGAACAACACTGCGCGGCGATTGCAGACGTTCAACGGCGTGCCGGCCGAAGGGCTGTATCATCCGCCGCCGCTCGCCGATCGTTTGCGGCCGGGACCGTACGGCGATTACGTGCTGGTGGTCGGACGGATCGAGAACGTGAAGCGCGTGGATCTCGCGATCGCCGCGATGGTGCACGTGCCACGGCCGGTGAAATTGATCGTCGCCGGTGAAGGCTCGCAGCGTGCGGCTGCGGAGCGATCGGTGACAGAGCACGGCTTGCACGACCGCGTTGTGTTCACCGGTGCGATCGGTGGCGACGATCTGATCAACCTTTACGCCGGAGCGCTCGCCGTCGTCTATGCTCCGTTCGACGAAGACTACGGCTACGTGACGCTCGAAGCGTTCCTCTGTGCCAAGCCTGTGATCACCGCGACCGACTCTGGTGGAACGCTGGAGTTTGTCGTCAACGATCGAACTGGGTTCGTCTGTGCGCCGGAGCCCGCGGCTATCGGTACGGCAATCGCCGGGCTCGCCGCCGACCGCGCACGCGCCGCGCAGCTTGGCGAGGCCGGATTGGCGCGCGCGCGACAGATCACGTGGGATGGTGTTGTGGAGCGATTGCTTGGCTGATCCCTCGAGCGTCTCGATCGTGATCCCGGCATTGAACGAAGAGGACGCGATCGGCGACGTCGTGTCGAGCCTGCGTGCGCAGGCGGCGTGGCGAGAGATCCTTGTCGTGGACGATGGCTCACGTGACTCGACAGGCGAACAGGCGGCTCGAGCCGGCGCGCTGGTCGTGCGACACCCATATACGAAGGGCAATGGCGCCGCCGTGAAAACCGGCATCCGCCGCGCAGAAGGTCAGTTCATTCTGATCCTCGACGCTGACGGCCAGCATGCACCGTCGGATGCACGCCGCCTCGTCGAGCGTCTTGGCGAGTACGATCTCGTTGTTGGCGCTCGCTCGGCTCAGACCCAGGCAACCGTTGGCCGGCGCATCGGCAATGAACTGCTCAATCGCCTGGCGAGCTATCTCACCGGCCGGCATGTTCCCGACCTGACGTCAGGATTCCGTGCCGCGCGTCGCGAATACCTCCGCGAGTTCCTGCACCTGCTGCCCAATGGCTTTTCAACCCCCACGACGACGACGCTGGCGTTCATCAAGGCGGGCTACAACGTCACCTTCGAGCCAGTCGATGCACGCGCCCGTTCCGGTCAGTCGAAAATCAAATTTGCAAGAGACGGCACGCGCTTCCTTCTCATCCTCCTCAAGGTCATCACCATCTTCAGTCCGTTACGCGTATTCGTTCCGATCAGCCTCGCGTCGCTGCTGTTCGGGGTCACCTACGGTCTGCTCAACTTCGCGCTCTACGGACGAATACCGAACGGCGCGGTGATCCTGATTCTGTTCGCGGCGATCGTGTTCCTCGTCGGCTTGGTCTCGGAGCAGATCTCCTCGCTCCGCTTCGACGGACCGTCGCGGTCCTAGTTCATCGTCCGTGATGCGGCCTCTTGTACTGGTGCCGACCTACAACGAGCGCGACAATCTGCGACCGCTCGTCGCAGCGCTGATGGCCATCGACGAATTGCAGATAGTGATCGTCGATGACGACTCGCCGGATGGCACGGGCGCCGAAGCCGAGTCGATCGCTGCACTGAACCACGGTCGCGTGTCGGTGCTGCGCCGCTCGGGATTCCGCGGCCTCGGCCGCTCGTATATCGAAGGCATGGGGGCGGCGCTGCGCACCAACGCGACGCACATCTGTCAGATGGATGCGGATTTTTCGCACGATCCCGCGGCGCTGCCACAACT
>DATCXH010001229.1:0-2287 GCA_036565925.1 Vicinamibacterales bacterium | reverse complement strand
AGGTGGACTTCACCAACACCTCTTATCTCATCGTCCACCCGAAGGGCACGCTGATGTTCGATTCCGGTGCCGTCGAGGACAGTCACTTCAAGAGCGACGGTGCCCCCGTGACCGAAGGCATCATGTCGGCCAGCAAGCCGCTGCTGCCGCAACTCGCCTCGGCAGGCTACAAGCCGTCGGACATCACCTATTTCGCGCTGTCGCACTACCACTCCGATCACACTGCCAACGCCAACGCCTTTGCGTCCGCGACGTGGATCGTTCAGAGGGCCGAGCGCGATTTCATGTTCGCTGACAAGCCGCAAGGCATCATCCAGCCCACACAGTACAGCGCGTTGAAAGGTGCGAAGACCAAGCTGCTCAACAACGAGGACTTCGACGTCTTCGGTGATGGCGCGGTGGTGATCAAGACAGCGCCTGGCCACACGCCAGGACATCAGGTGCTGTTCGTCAGGCTGCCGAAGACCGGGCCAGTACTGCTCGCCGGTGACCTGTATCACTACCCGGAGGAGCGCACGACCGGACGCATCCCGACCTTCGAATTCAACGCCGAGCAGTCGAAGGTGTCGCGCGCGAGGATCGAAGGGTTCATCAAGCAGACTGGCGCGCAGTTGTGGATCGAACACGACATCGCCACCCACGCGAAGCTGCCGAAGGCACCCGCGTTTATCGAGTAGGAGCCATTTCGAGCGGCCGAAGTCAGCGCTTGCCGCGCTGCGCCCCACGTTGCGCGCGGAAGTACAGGACCTGGTACTGATACACGTTCGCGTTGTGCTCTTTCAGCGTCGTCGCGAACACATGTGAGCCATCGTTGCGGCTGACGAAGTAGAGATACGGCACATCAGCCGGCGACACCGCCGCCTCCAACGACGCACGGCCTGGTGCGGCAATCGGGCCGGGTGGCAATCCCGGATAGCGGTACGTGTTGTACGGTGAGTCGAAGTTCAGATCCTCGCGCCTGATATTGCCGTCATACTTGCCCGCCTTCATCAGCGCATAGACGACCGTCGGATCCGCCTGCATCCCCATGCCCTGCTTCATGCGGTTGCGGTAGACCGCCGAAACGAGGGGGCGTTCCTCGGCTCTCGCGGTTTCCTTCTCGATGAGCGATGCCAATGTCACCACCTGTCGCGCCGACAACTGCTGCGCCTCGGCACGAGCGCGCAGCGTGTCGTCGTACGAGGCACGGAATCGATCGATCATCATGCCGACGAGGCGCGACGCATCGGCGCGGCGCGGCAGCGAGTAGGTCTCCGGAAACAGGTAGCCTTCCAGGTCCCTTGCCTTGGGGTCGAGATCCTTGACCAGTGCGCCGTCGTTGGCCGCCTTGATAAAGTCTCGTGCCGGTCCGAAGCCTCGCGACTCGAATACCTTCGCCATCTCCCCGATGGTCAGGCCCTCGGGAAATGTCAGTCGCTGCGTATACACGTCGCCGCTGGCGATCTTGTTGACGACGGCGAGCGGACTGATCGGTTGATCGAAGCGGTACTCGCCTGCCTGAAGCGCGCGCGAGCGGCCCGACCACCACATCGCCGCACGCAGGATGAAATCGTCGGAGACGACACCGGCATCGACCAGACGATGACGGATCTCGGCTGACCCTGCGCCTTGCGGAATCTCTACGAAGACTTCATTGCCGGCGAAGCCCTTGTACGGCTCCTGTATACGTTGCCGAAGTTGGTAGACGACCAGACCTCCGGCGACAGCGACGATGATGACAATGGCAACGAGGGCGAGTAAGAGTTTGCGAATCACTGTTCGTCGAGGTAGTCCTGAAGAATGATCGCCGCGGCCGCGGCATCGAGCTGTTTCTTCCGCGCACGCCAGTCCTTCTCGCGCAGGGCGAGACGGCTCTCAGCTTCACGGCTGGTGAGGCGTTCATCCTGGAGAACGACCGGCATGGCAAGACGGGTCCGGAGCGCGGCGGCAAACGCCTGAACGCGTGGCGTCATGTCGTTCGGCGATCCGTCGAGTCGCCTGGGAAGACCGACCACGAGCGAGGCGAGGCCGTCCTCTTCCGCTGCGAGCCGTGTCAACTCAGTCACCGCGCGATCGACGGCATCGCCGTCGAGACCGGATGTATGCAGCACGCCGACGGGCCGGGCCAACGTCCCGGTGAGGTCGCTGACTGCTACACCGATCCGCCGCTCGCCAACATCTAGTCCTGCCACGCGTCCCACGTCGTATAATTCTCGCATTCCTCGCTCTTCTCTTTTCCTTTTCGGTCGACTGGCCCTGGCGCTTGCCATCCTCGCGTTGACGGCTGCGCTGGCGCCGGCTGCCGCGC
>DATCXH010000187.1:0-8645 GCA_036565925.1 Vicinamibacterales bacterium | reverse complement strand
TGCCCGCCGGCCACGTCGAACCGTGGCCCGCCCGCGAAACATGCCGGGACGATCGATGAGCCAGAGGTCAGGTGCGGACGACCTGCTCGCGGCTAGCAGCCACGACGGACCTCGCGGGCATCTGCAAGGCGATTTCCGAATAGACGCGCGCGAAGAAATCAAGCGTGAGCGCGACGAGTCCAGTCCAGCCGGTCTGATGGCTCGCACCGAGTCCCGCACCATTGTCACCATGGAAGTACTCGTAGAACAGGATGTGATCGCGCCAGTGCGGGTCATCCTGGAATTTTTTCGTTCCCCCGTAGACTGGCCGATCGCCCTCAGCGTTGCGCAGGAAGATGGTAGACAATCGTCGCGCGATCTCCTTGGCCACTTCGTAGAGCGTCATCTGTTGTCCTGATCCCGTCGGACATTCCACGCGGAGATCGTTCCCGTAGAACTGGTACATGTTCAGCAGACCGCGGATCAGCAGCACATTGACCGGCATCCATATAGGTCCTCGCCAATTGGAATTGCCGCCGAACATGCCGTTGTTGGATTCCGCGGGCAGGTAATGGACGGAGTAGTCGCCTCCGCCCACGTGCAAGCTGCATGGGTGTTCCCGGTGAACGGCCGAGAGCGATCGAATGCCGTACGGACTGAAGAACTCATTTTCGTCGAGTGCGTAGCGGAGCAGTTTGACAAGTTTGTCTTTATTGCACACCGAGGTCAGCCGCCGGTTCGCATAGCCAACGAACGTATTGTCGCCTGGCGCGACGTGCTCGAGCACCTCGGGGTGACGTTCGCGGAACAGTCCGACGAGCTCTTTGAGTCGCTCGAAATGGCCGTCGCGGCTCGGCTCGAAGACAGTGGCGGCACACATCGGCAGCAGTCCCACCATCGATCGCACCTTCAGGCGCTGAGCACTCCCGTCAGGGAGATGCAGCAGGTCGTAGAAGAAGCCGTCGTGTTCGTCCCACATCTCATCGTGATTGGGACCGATGCGATCCATTGCGTAGGAGATCCACAGGAAATGTTCGAGGAAGCGGTAGGCGACGTCTTCGTACATCGAATCGACCTCGGCCAGGATCAGCGAGATCTGCAGCATGCACTGGCAATAGAACGCCATCCATGCCGTGCCGTCCGCTTGATCGAGATGGCCGCCCGTCGGGAGCGGCGCGCTGCGGTCGAAGAGGCCGATGTTGTCGAGGCCGAGGAATCCGCCGGCGAACACGTTGCGACCTTCTGGATCTTTGCGGTTGACCCACCAGTTGAAATTCAGCATGAGCCCCTGGAACGAATGTTCCAGGAACCGCAGGTCCTCTCGTCCCTGGGCCTTTTCCAGGTTGTACAGAAATATGGTGGCCCAGGCGTGAACGGGTGGATTCACGTCGCTGAAGTTCCACTCGTACGCGGGTATCTGTCCGGTCGGATGCGCATACAAGCTTTTCAGCAGTAACAGCAACTGGCTCTTGGCGAAATCGACGTCGACGAGCGAGAGCGCGAGCGTGTGAAACGCGAGATCCCATGCCGCATACCACGGGTACTCCCACTTGTCGGGCATCGACAGGATGTCGTTGTTCAGCATGTGGAACCAGTCGGCGTTTCGCACGCCGCGATTGGGGCCGAGCAGTGGGTGGGCGTTGTGCTCTTCGAGCCAGGTGTCGAGGTCGAAGTAGTAATACTGCTTCGACCACAACATGCCGGCGAGCGCTTGACGATGGATGCGGCGCTCGTCTTCGTCGAGTGACGCCGGCGTAATGCGATTGTAGAAGTCGTCGGCCTCGTGCTGCCGTAACGCGAGGGTGGTGTCGAAGGTCGCGAAAGGCTGACTGCTGGCTCCCTGACTCAGTCGCAGCCGCACCACGCGTGAGCCGCCGGCCGGAACATCCACACGGTAGTGGGCCGCGGCCTTCGTTCCCGAGAGCTCCGGATTGACGGCATCCCGTCGTCCGCCGATCACGAACTCGTGAAAAGCATCCTTGACGTACGGAGAGGGATTCGACTGGCCCCACAAGCGGGCGGCATTCGACTCGTTCTCGGTGAAGAGTGGTTCTGCCGCGCCTTCGTAATGGAGCGTGTAGTCACCGAGGTCTGGATGAAACGCGTGTATCTGCTGACCCTCGACGTGGCTCAACACGGGTTTGGGTACACGGCGGCCCCACGACCATGTGTTGCGAAACCACAGGGTGGGCAGGAGGTGGAGCGCCGCCGATTCCGGACCACGGTTGTGAATGGAGATCTTGATGAGGACATCGTCGGTCGACGCTTTGGCGTACTCGACGAACACGTCGAAGTAGCGGTCGTCGTCGAACACTCCAGTGTCGAGGAGCTCGTATTCCATGTCATCACGAGACCGCCGTCGGTTCGTTTCAATCAGATCGAGATACGGGTAGGCCTTCTGCGGATACTTGTAGAGATATTTCATGTACGAGTGCGTAGGAGTGCTGTCGAGGTAGAAGTAGTACTCCTTGACGTCCTCGCCATGATTGCCTTCGGAGTTGGTGAGGCCGAACAGCCGTTCCTTCAGAATCGGATCCCGCTCGTTCCAGAACGCGAGCGCGAAGCACAAGCGCTGCTTGTCGTCGCTGAATCCGGCGATGCCATCTTCGCCCCACCGATACGCGCGCGATCGCGAATGATCGTGCGAGAAATAGTTCCAGGCGTTGCCATCCTGGCTGTAGTCCTCTCGCACAGTGCCCCATTGCCGCTCGCTGAGATACGGCCCCCATTTTCTCCACGGTGTGCTCTGCTCGCGCGCCTCAGTCAGTCGTGCCTGTTCGGCGTCCTGTCCGCCCGGCGCGCTCGGTTTCTGCGATTTCATGACACATGTCCTTTCTGACGACAATGCTGAGTGATCGATTCGAGCGGAGCGCCAGGCCGGTGACTAGAAGCGAATTCCGACGGTGATTGGGAGGAACTGCCCATTGGCCCGCTTGCCCGTCGTACCGGTGAGCGACGCGGCCTCACCGGGATTGATCTCCGGCCCCCAGATGTAGTGATAACGGAACTCGAGAAAGACGCTCGCAGCATCGGTGGCGGCGATGTTCACGCCACCGCCGAGCACCATCCCCAAAATCCGTAGAGCTGCGATCGCCGACGACGTTGTCGACCGGGACGAACCCGCCAGGGACCAATCCAAAAGCGACCAGCAACGCTGTGTGCCGCATGACCGTTCTCGTGAGTGACATCCTTTACGTCTTTCTCTCGCGGTGAACGCAGCACGCGGGGCAAGAAGCCTGCCCGCGTCTCATCCATCTCCTGATGCGCTCTGTAGCGAAAGTTGTGCGAGAATTCGCCGTGCCGTAGACGGCCCATGAGTGGGCGCGGTCCGGCAGGCATCGGCTGTCCGACCGCGACCGGTCGCGACGGGCACGAAAACTCGCGGACCATTTCGGTAGGAAACCTTTGATGCGAGCTACACGGTCGGCGGATGCGTTGCGTGCGGCGGTCGTTATCTTCGCGGTCCTGACAGTGAACTCATCTGCATCGGCGCAGACGCCGTCTGCGTCTCCGCGGACGCAGGACACTGGTGATCAGTCACTTCCTGGGCGACCTATTCCGGTCGCGGAACGGGCGACTCAGCCGCCCGTCCTTCCAATCTGGGATACCGCTGCGCGTCAGGAAGAACTCGATAAATGGATCGAGGAATTTTCGGACTGGCAGGAGTGGGCGGCGACGTGGGGGAATCGTCGCGAGCCAGGCTGGTTCAGCAGCGCACGCAGCCGCCGGCCAAAGCCCGATCCACCGCTGTGGCTCTTCAATGCCTGCAAGAGCGTCGTGGTCGAAGCAGATGCCATAGATGATCCCTGTCAATTGTTGGCGCAGTGGAGTGCCGGCGCTGCTGGTGCGACTCAGCCAGCAGTGGCCCGTTCGGCGAGTGCCGGCGCCGAGAACAACGACAAGACGACGTGGTGGGAGCATGTGCACCTGGATGGCGGCTGGCCCGCTCTCCAATCAGGTGTCAACATCTTCGGCGCACTGGGCATGCACGCGACAACGACGGTCAAAGGCCGTTTCCAGATCTTTGTTGCGCCCGGCGCGATGCTGATGAACGTGCCCACGACCGACGGAGGCCGCGCGTGGACGGTCGCGACCACCTACGGCATCGCCTATCGTCTTGGGGAATTCACCATTCCCGGCACAACCCGTCGCGCCTATCTCCACTTGAACCTGGTCAAAGCCTGGTTGTTGTCCACGGGTCCCAATATGCCGTCGAGCAGCACCGACTTCGGCGGGCTGTCCGTCACATTCAAGAAGAATCCGTAACGTCTCAACGATCGTTGGGCTAACGAACCCAGTGCAACACGTCACGGATCACTGACCAGCGGGGGCGACTTCCCCCGCGCTCGTGACCAAGAATCCAGTACTGATACAGCGCGTCGAGCGTTCCGTCTTTGCGTTTCAACTCGATCCAGGTGTTCACGAACTCGCTGAACCGGCGATCCTCGCGAGCGATCGGATACGCCAACGGCACTTTCAGCAGACCTGGCTCGGGGACGACCACCGAATACGCTGGATAGATCAGTGTCCATGCCGACCCGCGCTCAGCGGGCAGGGCGATGCCGTCCACATCCGGCGACGAGGATTTGAGCAGGCTGATCACGTCCACCATTGGGCGAACAGTCGCATTCGGGACCAGTGCGCGAACCTTGTCTACGTAGTACGACACATCGGGCACAGCGATGGTGAGTGACGAGCGTGAACGGATGGCATCCCAGGTCACGAACTGATCACGCGCCGAATCGGGAACGACGAACGCCAATGTCTCATCCAGATACGCGTTTGACAGCCGCACGCGGCTCGCGAGGTCGGTCGTAACCGGCACGCCCGACATGACGATGTCGCAATAGCCGTGCGCGAGATCGTCGGTCAGCTGCGCGCGATCGACCGGGACCAGTTCCAGACGCACACGAAGTTCGTTGGCCAGCTGGTGCGCCAGCTCGATGTCATAGCCGACCAGCTGGCGCCGCTCGTTGAAAAACGCGAACGGCAGCGCATTCGCAAGATAGCCCACGCGCAGTTGCCCGCGCGAGCGGATGGTATCAAGGACATCACCCTGGGCAGGGAGCTGGTCATCCGGCCGCGTGCGGTGAACGACGACGTCAGCGGCCTGATGCAGCAGATGCATCTGCCGAAGTACCTGATCCTTCGTATACGGTTGCGCGAACGCATTGGCGAACACGGCACGCGAGACGACGACGAGACCAGCGGTCAGCACGGTCGTCACCGCGACATATCGAAACAGCCGTCGACGGTGGATGTGAAGGAGGCCGGCCGTCGCACAGGCGCCGAGCACCCCCACGGCGAGCGTGTGCATGGCAGCGAGCAGTGTCCCGAAGTGCGCATTGATCACTCCGCTAGCCAGGAATAGCTGAAAGGTGTCAGCAGGAATGCGGAACACGTCCAGCAAAAAGGGCACGGCGATGTTCAGGCTGCCGAACGAGGTCAGGAATGCCGTGACGGCGAGGCGCGGATAGTCCGCGAGATGAATTCTGGCATCGGAGAACCATGCCGCAAACAGTACGAAACTGAGCGACACGAGCTTGGCGGTGTGCGGGAAATTGAACGACGCGGGAACGATCACATCGGGCAGCGTACTCGCCTGACCATCGGTCGGCGCCCGCTGTGCCACGAGCGTGCGCGCCGATTCGATCAAGCCTGGTAGCACGATGAAGAGGTTGCCGGCGGCGAAGGCGGTCAGCACCGCGTTATGGCTGACAGCGAACACCGTGCGCATCGGGATGTCTGTCAGTGCCGCGATCAGCCCCGGAAGAACCCAGAGCGCGATCAGCAAGGTCACCAACACGTAAATGACGATGTAGATCTGCAGCATCCCGAACTGGTCCATGGTCATCGTTCCCGCCGCGGTCGCGGCGATGGCGAACAGACCATACGGTGTGAGCCGAACGATCATCCGGCCCACGCGTGCCAGCGCTTCACCGCAGACCTGCAGCAAATCAAGCACGACATGCTTTCGCTCGACGGTGATGAGTGCGATGCCGACGAGTACCGCGAAAAGGACGACGGCGGGAACGATGTTCTCGGCGAGCGAACGGAATGGATTCGAGGGGATATAGAGGTCGATGAAATCAAACGGCGGCCGCTTCTCGACGAGTGTCGTGCTGAAGAAGCTCGCGTTCTGCGTCCCTGGGAACGCCAGCGGAATGAGAAACATGTAGAGGATGGCGACTCCCCACAACGTGGCCAGCACGGCCACGGTTCGTGTGCCCAGGACCCGCGCATCACCGAGACGCAGGCGTCCAAGCCCGCCGATGATGGACACCGTGACGTACGGCAGCACAGTCATCTGCAGAAGTTTGATGTAGGCATCGGCGATCCAGTGCAGCGGGGCGACGAGGTCTCCGAGAAAAATGCCGAGGCCGATTCCGCTCGCGAGCGCGACCAGGATGCGCGTGGAGGACGCAGGTACCGCGGCGCTGTCGCGAGTCGGTGCCGAGGTCGGCGGTGACGAGGGTTGAGTCACTTTGCAACGTCGTATCCATGAGCGCGCCATGCCGGCGGGGTAGCGCACGCCCACGCGACCCGCATTGCGCGATCACGATGTCTGGCGCAGCCCGCGTCATGTCGTGGCGTCCGCACGACTGCGCGCGTGACGCCTTCGAGAACGTCCCGCGTGCCGCGCCGTTCCACGGACCCGCATTTGCTTTCATGAGCCGGTGCCGGCATCAACAGCGGTGACGGCACAGGGGGGCATAACCATGACGGCAACGAAAACCATGCTGCTGGCCGCGCTGGTGTGGGGGGCAATCGCCACGTCCCCACAGGCGCAATCGGTATCGAAAGCCAACGTGCTGAAGATGAATGCGACGATCACGGCGATTGATGCGGGCAATCGCATGCTGACCCTGCGCGACGACAAGGGCAATGAGGACACCTTCAGCGTCAGCAAGGACGTTCAGCGGTTCGACGAACTGAAAGTGGGGCAGAAGGTGAATCTGACCTATTACGAGTCCGTCGTGTTCCAGGTGGTCAAACCCGGCGAGAAAGGCAGCGGCACGAGCTTCGAGGCAGGCGTGAATCGAGGGACGGGTGCGTTGCCCGCCGGGACCATCGCCACTCAGGAAAAGATGACGGTGACGGTGAAGGCCATTGATGCCGCCGTGCCATCGGTCACGGTTGCCACCGATGACGGACGTGTTGTGACCCGGAAGATCGAGAATAAGAAAAATCTCGAGAACATCAAGCCGGGCGACAAGATCGACATCACCTTCACACGGGCGCTGGTCACGGCTGTGGCGCCCGCGAACTAAAGAGTTCGACGTGTCGTGGGCGTCCCGCTCGCGTGATGCCTACGCGCGCACGTACTGCTCTGCCGCGATTCTCGTCTCGAGCCGACGTCGGGGCAGGCGAGACACGCGCGGCTGGGCACTCACGACCGGGGTGGCAACTGGGAACACCCAGCGCCCACTCAAGATCTCGGGGCGTGGCCGGTAGAGGCGCACCATGTAGTTCCATCCCGGCATGATCCCCAGACAGTTGGCGGCGTGACTGTCACGGCCGCCGAACTGCACGGTGACGGAGCCGTCGCGGTTGCGCGTCGCGGTGACGCTGTTGACGCTGTAGGCCTGGCCCGCGTTCGGTTCGAAGTAGCCATCTGCGTCGTAGACGCTGATCGACCAGAACCCGTCCACGGGCACATCTCTCACCATGAGCTGATGCACCGTCGCGCCGTCGTTCATCGATGGCGTTACGTTGAGATACGTCGCCTCGTCTTCTGGATTCCCGCCCCAGTGTGCGGCTGTGCCGATCAAATGACGGATCGGATCCACCTGCGTACGCGTGCCGAACATGCCTCGCGAGTCACGGACCGTGCGGCCCAGCGCGACGAGCGCATGGCGCACCTTGGTCTGACTGGCTCGGTCCCACGCCGGCGCTTGAAACCAGCCTCGGCGCGCCTGCTCGACGGCGATCGCGTCCTGCAGACGATGCGCCTCCTCCAGGTCGTGTGGGTTGCGCGGATCGACGAGCGTCCGTATTTCGGCCATCGCGTAGCGTGTGCCGATCTGCGCCCGGCTCAGCACATGGCGTCCCGAGCCGTGCACAACGGCCGGCGCAAATTGATCCTGATCGATGATCAACATCGACATGAATCGCGCGCCGCTGTCGGGGAGCGTGATCGTCACCGGCCCAGCATCCAGATCGAACACCGCAGACGAATACAAGGTGTCACGATTCGGCCGCACCATCGTCTGCCATTCGATCGGCATGACTTCGCGCCGATGGTAGAAGCAGCCAATCCCGCCTGCCAGCCGTACGGTCCATCGGAAGTACATGTCCGTCTCGGCGCGGTTGAAGTTATCGGGTGTGACGATCGCATCGTTCGAGGTATGCGGCAGGTTGTCCATCGGTCCTCCAGGCAGGCGAGTCGGCGCGCAGGGACGCAACTCACATGCCGAGACTCGACAGTGCTGCATATAGCGTTCTGCGCTGACGCTCACGACGTTTCGTGAACGCCCGCGACATTTGGGTGATCCGACGCCGGGACAGGCGGCGCGTTCGAGGGCGTCTGTATAAGCCGGGTGCCATACAGACTCGAGTCGGTAGCGGTACAGATCTTGAGCACGTCTACACAGAACGAACACCTCACTGTGGAAGGGGCGCCGTGTCTGCCGCAAAACACACCGATCGAAAGATACCGGAATCGA
>DATCXH010001096.1:0-4166 GCA_036565925.1 Vicinamibacterales bacterium | reverse complement strand
CGACAAGCGCGCGCACGCTCACCAGGCTCGCCCCGGTCGCGACGACGGCCGCCGCGATGCCGATCACGACCACCTCCAGAACCACCTGGCGCGCAAGACGACTCCGGCCGGCGCCGAGGGCGGATCGAACGGCGAGCTCGCGCTGCCGGCTCAGCGCCCGGGCAAGCAACAGATTGGCAACATTTGCGCACGCGAGCACCAACACGAAGACGGTGGCGCCAAGCATGATCCAGAGGAACGATGAGAGATCTCCAACGAACAGTTGCTGATAGGTCATCAGCTGCACGCCGCGGTCCTCGGGCTGGAGGGAGCCGGCAAACGCCACGCGATATTGCGCGAACACACGGGCCATGTCGTCGGCAATCTGCGCCTGGCTCACGCCGGACCGTAGCCGCCCGATCACGAAGTAATTGTTCCCACCGTCCGCGCGCAGCTCTGGTGTGAAGACCAGCGGAACGAGAACGTCGGTCCCACCGGATGGCCCCGCCACCTCGAACGATTCCGGCATCACGCCGACGATGGTGTACTGCTGTCCGTCGAGCCGGATGAGTCGTCCGATCGCGCTGCGGTCGCCGCCGAATCGGGTCGTAAATAGCGCGTGGCTCAGGATCGCCACCGGAGGACCGCCGACCGCGACTTCATCTGTCGTGAAGCCACGGCCGAGCTCCGGAGAGATACCCAGCACACGCAGGTAATCGCCCGTGATCTTCATCCCGTGCGCGATCGCCCCCGATCCACCGTCGCCGACCGTCGCGTCGAAGCCCTTTGACGTAGCAAAACCGTCGAATACGTGGCTGTGGTCATGCCAGAACTCGAATTTCAGCGGAGAGAGGGCGCCTGAGTAATTGCCCTTGCCCCACGACCAGCCGAGATAGACGATGCGATCCGGGTTTGGATAGGGCAGCGGATGGAGCAAGACGCGATCGACCACATGAAAGAGCGCCGTCGTCGCGGTCATGCCGAGCGCGAGGGTCAACACGACGACGCTGCTGAACAACGGCTGCCGGACGAGCAATCGCACCGTGTACCTCAAGTCCGCGCCAAGCGCTTCGAGTCGGTCGGCGATGGACCGCCTGCGCTGCGCGTATCGATCGACGCGCTCGACTTCCGACTCAACATGGCCGTAGTCACCGAACCGACGACGTGCCTCCGACTCGGCCTCGGCGCGCGACATTCCGTGTGCCATCAGCTCGTCGACGCGGCCCTGGATGTGAAACGTGAGCTCCGCGTCGACGTCCGCGCGCATCCGTCGCTTGCTGAAAGGAAGACGGAATACCCGGCGCAGTCCTGGCCAGTCATGCGGTGTCATGAGCGCGCTCCCTCGCCCTTCGCGGCGATCAACATGGCGACTGCCTCGGAGTAACGCTCCCACTTGGAGACTTCGGCGGTGAGCTGCCGGCGCCCCGCGGCCGTGAGCCGATAGAACTTCGCGCGCCGGCCAACGTCGGTATGTCCCCACTCGGCATCGAGCCAGCCCTTGGCTTCCATGCGGTGGAGGGCGGGATAGAGCGCGCCTTCCTCGATCTGCAAACGCTGGTTCGTCGTCCGTTCGATCCACTGCAGCACGGCGAGTCCGTGCATCGGACCCCAGGAGAGCGTCTTCAGCACGAAGAGATCGAGCGTCCCGCGCAGGAGCTCGAGATCGGGTGCAGCGGAGGGCGTCATCGTCGGATCTCCTAGCCTAAATATTTTAGGTTAGGATAGACTCCGGACCAGCGACCCGTCAAGACCGATCAGTGAGGCCGGAAACCTCCTCGCCCGTCTGGCCACGATTAGGGGTGAGTCTCAACAACTTGACGAACCCATGACCGCGAAAACGCGCGAATAACAGCAAGAGTCGGTCTGTTCATTCCCGGCTTCCATTCGCGCGTTCTCGCGCTCATGGCGTTCCCCTTCTGTTATGCCTTCCGCGCTCAACGATGTGTCCGCCGCGCGTACGCTGCCTAGCGGATTCCGCTCGCGATCAGGTCCACGACCACCGGCCGGTGGTCCGACGCTTCCGTCACGGGCACTCGCGCGGACCGCACGCGGAAGTGACTCGACGTCAACACGTAATCGATGCGCTTGACCGGATGGTCCGACGGATACGTCAGTCCCGGACCAGCCGAGGCCGGCCACGCATCGTGGAGCCGCGCGAGCAATGGCTGAAGCTCCGACGCATCCGGTGGCGCATTGAGATCGCCCAACAGGAGCGTCGGCATCGACGAATTGCCGATCACCGCGAGCATCTCCGCTACCTGCGTTCTCCGCACTGATGGATCCTTGCGGTAATCGGTGTGTGTGTCGAAGACACGCACCCATGTTCCGTGCACGTCGATCCGCGCCTCGAGAAACCCCGGCATCGGCATCGGCGGCGCGCCTTCTTGCTGGGTCGATAACCGCGTGATCGGATGATTGATGAACCCGACGATCGGGTATTTGCTCAGCAGCGCAACGCCGTATTTGCGCTCGGGTGCTCCGGTGCTCGCCCCCGGAAAGTCGTAGATGTGCGCGAATCGGACGTGCATGCCCAGGCGCTCGCCAAGGGTCGCTGCCTGATCGACGAAATTGCTGCGCGCGTCCCAGTGCACGTCGACCTCCTGCAATGCGACGAGATCCGGCTGCGCCGCGGCGATCGCCGCGCGGGTCTTCTCGAGATCACCATGACCGGCAGCGATGTTGTAGGTCATCACGCGCATGGACAGGTCCCGCGTCGGCGACGGCGTCGCGGCCGAATGCACGCACGCCGCCGCCCAGGCCAGGACCGAAAGGCTCAGATCACGAAGGCGCACACGACCTCCAGCAACAGGTGGGATTCGTGGAATCAGTACCCGTGGACTCTCGTCCCTGTCAACGCCGGAGACACCATGCGCGTGCTAGAATAGGGAACCCTCCCGCCGCTCTCCCATTACGAGGTCAGTCATGCCGATTCGTCGTCGATGGCTCGCGCCGTCGCTCATCGTCGCGCTCTCCACGGTCGTCGCTGCCCAACAGCCGGAGCAGATCGATACCGCAATGAACGCCAGGATTCGCACCGAAGGTCTCGATCACTCGAAGGTGATGTGGGTCGAGCATTATCTCACGGATGTCTACGGCCCACGTCCGATCGGATCCCCGAACCACGTCGCGGCCGCCAACTGGGCGATGAAGACGATGACCAGTTGGGGGATGAAGAACGCGCATCTCGAGCCGTTCACATGGCGCGGTGTGGGCTGGCTGCCCGGCAAGGCGACGGGCTTCATCACGTCGCCCGTCAAAGCCAATCTCAAGTTCGAGGCGGTCCCGTGGTCGCCGTCCACCAAGGGCATGGTGCGCGGTGAGGTTGTGAGCATCGTGCCGCCAGACTCGCCCACCGACGCCGAGCTCTCCGCATTCCTCGCTCCGCTCGCGTCGAAGGTGAAGGGCCACATCGTCATGATCGGCGCGCCGCCAGAGGTACCGGTCAATTTCAATGAGCGCCCCAAGCGCACGCCCGACGATCAGGTTCGCGCGCGCTACGCCGGCGGCGGCCGCGGCGGACGTGGCGGCGCGGGATTCCCAGGCGGACGCGGTCGCGGCCAGACCGCAACGCCCGACGGTCATCTCTCTGCGCGTGAGGTCAACCAGCGCATCACCGCGTTTCTCCGCGAGAACATGCCGTCGCTTCGTTTGATCGCTCAGGGCGGCGGCCGGATTCCTGGCGTCATCGTCGCACAGAACGGCGCGGGCCAGATCTACGACGACACGACACCGCAGCCGCCGGCAGTCATCCTTCGCACCGACGACTACGGCCGCATCTTCCGCATCATTGCCGATGGCACACCGGTCACCGTCGAGTTCAACGTCCAGAATCAGTACTTCCCCAAGGGGAAGACGTCGTACGTGACCGTCGCCGAGATCCCCGGCACCGACAAGGCCGACGAAGTCGTGATGCTCGGCGGCCACCTCGATTCGTGGACGAGCGCCACCGGCGCAACCGACAACGCCATCGGCTGCTCCATCATGATGGAAGCGGCGCGCATCCTCCTCGCGAGCGGCGCCAAACCTCACCGCACGATTCGCGTCGCGCTCTGGAGTGGCGAAGAGGAAGGCCTGCTCGGTTCATTCGCATATGTGAAACAGCATTTTGGAAGCGCCGAGGAGCCGACGAAGGACTTCAACAAGCTCGACGCCTACTGGAACATCGACGATGGCACGGGCCGCGTGCG
>DATCXH010000197.1:0-9033 GCA_036565925.1 Vicinamibacterales bacterium | reverse complement strand
CGACAAGCTGGCGATGTATCTGGCCGAGAGCCGCGATCGTGGCATCCCCGTGCTGCCTCCGGATATCAACGAAAGCCAGCTGCATTTCTCCGTGGAGAAAGGCAAAGGCGTCCGGTTCGGGCTGACGGCGATCAAGGGCCTCGGCGAGACGGCCATTAACACCCTCATCGACGCGCGCAAGCAGTTCGAAGGGCGCATCCCCTCGCTCCACGCACTGTGCGAGATCCTCGATCTCCGCGTCGCCAACAAGCGCGTCTTCGAAGCGCTCGTGAAGTCCGGGGCGTGCGACACGCTGGTGGGTGGAAGCACAGCGCGAGCGCGACTGTTTGCCGCCATCGACGCCGCCTGTGAGCACGGCGCGCGCACGCAACGGAACAAGGAGTTCGGTCAGGGCGACCTCGATCTGTTCGGAAGCGATGACAGCCCGGCCGGTTCGACGAACATTCCGCTTCCCGACGTCCCGCCGTGGTCTGAGGTCGACCAGCTGAATTTCGAGAAGGAAACCCTTGGCCTGTATTGGAGCGGTCATCCGATCGACCGGTTTGCCGACGACCTCCGTGCGTATGGCGCAAAGACCACGCGCGATCTCATTGTCAAGCGTGAGGCGGTTGAGAGTTCTGCCCTCGGTGATGATGCCTCCGAAGAGCCCGGTGCTGCGGCGATGCCCAGCCAGGCGCCGGCACCACCGCCCGCGGGAACCACTGCGGCCAAGCCGGTCGCCGAAGATATCTCGATCGGCGGCATCGTCTCGGGGCTTCGTCCGCTCAAGACGCGCAAGGGCGATCGCATGTGCGTCTTCATGCTCGACGATGCGAATGGAAGCATTGAAGTCGTGGTCTTCCCGGAAGCATTCAAGCAATACGGACATCTGGCGGAAAACGGCACGATGGTTTGTGTGGCCGGGCGCTTCGAGCGCGACGATGAATCGTCGCGGATCCTCGCGTCGGAGATCGTCGCAATTGAACTGGTACGTGAGCGGCTGACGAAAGCGGTCTCGATCAATGTGTCGATGCCGCCACACGATCGCAGCACGTTCGAAAAGTTGCTGGACGTCCTCGCCCAGCACAAGGGCGACAGGAAGGTCGCCTTCGTGATTCACGAACAGGAACGGCACATTCGCGTGACGGCCGATGTCAGCGGTATCCGGGTCAGGCCGTCGGAACGACTGGTCTCCGAAGTAGAAAAGATCTGCGGCGCCGGCTCGGTGAGCCTGCGCCCTTCGATGGACCCTCTTGGCGCCCCGAGCAAGGTCGAGGGGCGTTAACCGTTTGACCTCGTCTGTCCATGCCACCTGACACACTTGACTTCGAAGAACCGATCGCGCTGCTGCTGAAAGAAGTCGAGGCGCTCTCGATGCTGCCGATCACGGCAGAGCGGCAGCGGTCGCTCGACAGCCTGAACATGCGGATCGACTCGCTGCGCGGTGAGATCTACAAGAACCTGACGCCCTGGCAGCGCGTGCAGGTAGCGCGGCATCCGAATCGCCCGACGGTGCTGGACTACGCCTCGCGCTTGTTCACCGACTTCACCGAGATCAGCGGCGACCGGCGTTATGCCGACGATCACGCGATCGTTGCCGGTTTCGCCAACTATCGAGACGAACCGGTCCTCATCGTCGGCCATCACAAGGGCGGCGGTGATACCAAGCAGAAGATCTACAGGAATTTCGGTTACGCGAAGCCCGAGGGATACCGGAAGGCATTGCGCGCGATGAAGCTGGCCGAGAAGTTCCGCCGGCCGATTGTCGCATTTATCGATACACCGGCGGCCTATCCCGGCATCGAGTCGGAGGAGCGCGGCATCTCTGAAGCAATCGCGCTGAACCTGCGTGAGATGGCGGCGCTCGACACGCCGATCATCGTCGTCGTGCACGGCGAAGGCGGCAGCGGCGGTGCGCTGGGCCTCGCCGTCGGGGACCGAATCCTCATGCACGAGTTCGCGATCTACAGCGTGATCCCGCCGGAAGGGTGTGCGGCAATTCTGTGGAGAGACTCGGGCAGGAAAGTCGAGGCTGCCGAAGCCCTGAAGCTCACGGCGTTCGATCTGCACAAGCTCAGGCTGATCGACGAGATCATTCCGGAGCCTCGGGGCGGCGCACATACGAACCACGAACTTGCGGCCACGATGCTCGACACGGCGTTGGGCCGGGCGTTGGCGAACTCGTCAACGATGACGTCCGAAGCGCGGCTCCAGGCGCGCTATGACAAATGGCGCGCGATGGGGAACGTAGGACTTGCCGAAAGCTGATCGAATCTGGGAATCGCTCCGTTGTGACGATGCCGTCGTCACACGGTTGTCGCACGAACTGCGTGTGTCGCCGGTGACAGCGCGGCTGCTGTCGATTCGAGGGCTCGACGATCCGTTGAGCGCGCGGCGCTTCCTCTTTCCGTCTCTGGATGACCTGCTCGACCCGCAGCGGCTGACCGATCTGCCAGCCGCGGTCGATCGCATCCTTCGGGCGATCGAGAACAAGGAGCGCATCGCGATTCACGGTGACTATGACGTGGACGGTGTCACCTCGACGGTCATTCTCCGTCGCGCGCTGGAGCTGCTCGGCGCGGACGTAACGCATTTCATCCCCGAGCGATTGCGGGACGGTTACGGCCTGCAGCCGGCGTCGATCGATCGTCTTCATGCGCTCGGCGTCGCGTTGGTCATCTCGGTAGATTGCGGCATTCGGGGCGTCGAGGCGGCCACCCGAGCTCGGGAACTCGGTCTCGATCTGATCATCACTGACCATCACGAGCCAGACACGGCGCTGCCGCAGGCCCTCGCGGTGATCAATCCCAAGCGGCACGACTGCTCGTATCCCGATAAGAACCTCGCCGGCGTTGGAGTGGCGCTCAAGCTCGTGCAGGCGCTGTGCATCAGGACCGGGCATACGAGTTGGCTTCCGGCGTTCGTGAAGGTCGCGGCCATCGGCACGCTCGCGGATGTCGTCCCGCTGCAGGGCGAGAACCGCGTGATCGCGAAGCTTGGGCTCGAGATGCTTTCGCGCGGGCCGCACAAGGTCGGGTTGCGATCGCTCCTCGACGTCTGCGGTCTGATCGGCAAGGAGATCGACAGCTATCACATCGGCTTCGTGCTCGCCCCGCGGGTCAACGCTGCTGGACGAATGAGCTCACCCGATATCGCCGCCCGGCTGCTCCTGGCCTCCGACGAAGCGATGCGAGAGGAAGCGCGGGAGTTGGCGCAGCAGCTCGACACCGAGAACATCCGTCGTCAGCAGGAGGAAGCCGACATCGTGGCGGCGGCGCGCAAGGCCGTTGAGACCGACCTCGAGATCGGCTCGCGCACGGTGATCGTCGTCGCCGGCGAGGGGTGGCACCGGGGGGTCATCGGCATTGTCGCCTCCAAGCTCGTGGACGCGTTCCACCGGCCGGCGATCGTGATCTCGACCGATGGCGACGTGGCCCACGGATCATGCCGCAGCATCCCCTCGTTCAACATGCTCGCGGCGCTGGAGTCGTGCCCCGACGTGATGAGCAAGTTCGGTGGCCATAAGCAGGCCGCCGGGCTGACGATGGCGTCTGATCGTGTGCGAGAGCTACGTGCCCGCGTAAACGACTATGCCGATGGTTGTCTACAGCCCGACGACTTGCGTCCGAGGATCTGGATCGATGGAACGCTCGGATTCCGATCGATCGACGAGCAGATGGCGTCGGAGCTCACGTCGCTGGCTCCGTTCGGCGCCGGCAATCCGCGACCGATCTTTCGCACCAGCGGGGTCGAGATCGTGGATGGACCGCGGCGCGTCAAGGAGCGTCACCTCAAGATGGCCTTCCGTCAGGATGGCCGTGTCATGCGCGGGATCGCCTGGCGTGCGTCAGAACGCGAGGAATTCGTGGCTGGGCACAAGACGGCCATCGACCTGGCCTTTTCGCTCGAGCAGGACACCTGGGAAGGTGAGCGATACCTGCAGCTCTCGATTGCCGATTTCAAGGCTCCTGAAAACTGATTATTCTGAACAGTAATGGCTTCCTGGCAGAGGCACGCGCGGATCGTCTTAGCGATCTTCGGCGTCGCCGTCGCAGTCGTCGTCTATTACTCGATTGGTGAGCGGGGGCCTCGGGTCGCACCTGCACCGGTGCCACGTGACGACCCTGGTTCGCTGTATGAAGTGCGGCGAGGCGAGGCTCAGCGGCTGCGCGCTACCGAACGGGACTTTTCCATCAAGTTCGCGCGGTCCCTCGCGTACGAAGACGGATCGCAAAAGATGTTCGAGGTCTCCATCACGGTCAACAAGTCCGACGGACGGAACTACGTCGTGACGGCTGACGAGGCGACGGCGGGCAAAGATCAGCGCGAGCGGCAACTCAGTGGTCATGTGGTTCTGAAGGTCAGCGACGGATTTGAGATGACGACCGATCGCGCGTCACACAACCAGGACGACAGCATCGTCCGGGCGCCCGGCGCGGTCACCTTCAGCAAGGGCCACATGACGGGCTCCGGCGGCAACGCGACATACGACCAGACCAGGGACATTCTGACGATCACCGAGCAGGCCAAGGTGAACATGTCGGACGACAAGGGACAGCCGACGACCGACTTCAACGCAGGGACCGCGGTCCTCGATCGTCAGCAGAACACGCTCACACTGGACGGTCAGGCACACGTGCTTCGCAATCAGCAGGTCATCGACGCCGATCACGTGTTGACGCGCCTGTCAGACGATGAACAGATCGTCCAATACCTCGAGCTGCGCAACAACGCGCGCGTCACCGGAGGCGCATCGATCGACTCGATGTCGGCACGCGACATCGACATGGACTACAGCGACGACGGTCAGGCGCTCGAGCGTGTGGTGCTGAACGGCGGCGCCGGCGTGGCGATGAAAAACTCGTCGGGTCCCGGGCGGCAGATCGTGGGCGAGTCGCTCGAGGTTCGTCTGGCACCTGATGGCGCGATCGTCGCCCTCGTCGGACGCGACAAGGTCCGCCTTGATCTTCCCGCGTCGGGTGATAACCCTGCAGGTAGCATCAACGCTGATACGCTCGATGGAACCGGCGAAGCCGGGCGCGGGCTGACGACGACGGATTTCCGTGGCAAGGTCGAGTACCGTGAGGCGGGCAAGCGCGGCGCGATGGACCGGGTTGTTCGCGCGCAATCGCTCACGGCAATGCTTGCCGACGACGCG
The DNA here is from genome assembly GCA_036565925.1 of Vicinamibacterales bacterium. Lineage (GTDB taxonomy): Bacteria > Acidobacteriota > Vicinamibacteria > Vicinamibacterales > UBA2999 > Gp6-AA40. The sequence goes on along the minus strand of DATCXH010000197.1, from coordinate 3,896 downwards.
ATCAGCGATGCGGCGTTCAAGGGGCGCGTGACGTTCGAGGATCAGGGATTGAGTGCGCGGGCGGCGGAGATCAGTTATCAGCCCAAGCAGAACACGATCGCGTTGCGGGGCACCGACGCGGGTGGGCCTCCGCACGTATCGGTCGATCAAATTACCATCGACGCGCGGACGATCGATGTCGGACTCGAAGGCCGGCAGATCTCGGCCACAGAGGTAAAGACGACACTGGCACCACAGAAGGGCAGTCAGGCTCGAGACTCGGCCAATAATGGAGTCGCCATTCCTGGTCTGCTGAAGCAGGATCAGCTCGCGAACATCAATGCCGGCGCTCTCGACTATCGCGGTCAGGCCGGTCAAGCGGTGTATCGCGGAGGCGCAACACTGTGGCAGGGGAGCACGACGATACGAGCAGATACGATCACGCTCGATCAGCAGAAGAACAATCTCGTGGCGGCCGGTTCGGCGAAATCCACCCTCGAACTCGACACCGGACTGTCCTCAGGCAGCGGCAATGAGATCCGCTATGACGACGAAAAGCGACTCGTGACCTACAGCGGCGCTGCGCTTCCACCGACAACCGAGAGGGGCGCCGGCTCTGCTGGAGCCCGAAGCGGGGCGCCAGGCGATGCGCGCCGTGCAGTCCCGGTACGTGATGCGCAGTTGAGTGGTCCTCAGGGCGATCTCCGCGGCGAGCGAATCGAGATCGTGCTCGCAAAGGAGGGAAACAAGGTCGAGCGCCTCGAGGGGTATACGGGGGTGACGCTGAAACTGGATAATCGGACGGCCGTGGGATCGCGGCTGACCTACTACGCGAGCGAAGAGCGGTATGTGATGTCAGCGGCGGGCACGACACGCGTGAGAGTCGTCAACATGAAAACCGGATCGTCAGGCGCTGTCACGTGTAGTGAGACGGTCGGCCGAACGTTGACCTTCTATAAGTCGACCGATACGATCAGTGTTGACGGGAACGACCAGAACCGCACCGAGACGCAGATGACATCATGCGCGCCTCCGTCGTCCCGCTGAGCCGCTGGTAGCAGTCCGTTCGATCATTCGCCACGCGATGTCATCTACGCTGCGCACGCAAGAGCTCACGAAGTCGTACGGGGGCCGTACGGTCGTGCGGGGCGTCAGTATAGAAGTAGGCTCCGGCGAGATCGTCGGCTTACTTGGACCGAACGGCGCAGGCAAGACGACGACGTTCTACATGACCGTCGGTCTGACCGGCCCGGATTCGGGCCGCGTGGTTTTGAATGGCGAGGACGTGACCGACGCGCCAATGTATGTTCGAGCGCGGAAAGGCATCGGCTATCTGCCGCAGGAGCCGTCAATCTTTCGCGGGCTCACCGTGGAGCAGAACATCCTCGGCATTCTCGAGACGCTCGATCTTGATCGGGCGGCGCGAAAACATCGGCTCGCAGAGTTGCTCGCCGAGTTGAATTTGACGCCGCTTGCCAAGGCCCCGGCACATACGTTGTCAGGCGGTGAGCGGCGACGGGCGGAGATCACGCGAGCGCTGGTCATGTCGCCGCGGTTCATTCTGCTCGACGAACCGTTTGCAGGCATCGACCCGATCGCGGTGACGGATATTCAGAAGATCGTGTTTCACTTGAAGGAACGGGGCATCGGAGTGCTGATCACGGACCACAATGTGCGCGAAACGCTGCGGATCACCGATCGCGCGTACATCGTGCACGACGGCGTGATCTTCCGTAACGGCACTCCCGATGTACTCGCTGCGGATGAGGACGTACGCCGGATTTATCTGGGGGCCGACTTCCGGTTGGACTAAGATGATTCTCGGCAACTGAAGCATGGCGATCTCGCAGAAACTCCACACCAAACTCGTTCAGAAGCTCATTCTGACGCCGTCGCTTCAGCAGGCGATCAAGCTCCTGCCGATGTCTACGCTCGAGCTTTCGGAACTCCTGAATCAGGAGATGGTCGAGAATCCGATGCTCGAGGAAGTACCTACGGAGGAGCTTCAGCCTGTCGAGGCGGCAGCGGAAAAGCAGGAAGAGAAGAAGGACAAAGAGAAGGGCGATACCTGGGACGACCAGGACTACGAATATTTCTTCGGCGATTACCTCGACGACGGCTATCGGCCGCGTGCGCCGCAGGAAGTCAAAGAGCTTCCGCCGATCGAGAACACACTCTCGACGGGACAGTCGCTGGCCAGTCACCTGCTGTGGCAGTTGTCAATGCAGACCGATGACCCGCTCTTGCGCGAGATCGGCGAGGCGATCATCGGTAACCTTGACGACGACGGGTATCTGGTCGCGACCGTGGACGACGTGTCAGGGATGGGACCGTGGCCCACCGAGGATGTCGAGCGTGCGCTCGCGCTGGTCCAAAGCTTCGATCCGATCGGCGTGGCCGCTCGCGATCTTCAGGAGTGCCTGCTGCTCCAGCTGCGCCACCTTGGCATGACCGGCACGCCCGCCGAGCGCATCGTCACTGAGCACATGCGGCTGCTGCAGAACCATCAGGTGCCGGAGCTCGCGCGTAAGCTGGGGCTGTCGATCGACGACCTCAAACAACACATCGAGCTGATTCGCCATCTCGATCCGAAGCCTGGCAGTCGTTACAATCCCTCGCAATCGCAGTACGTCATCCCCGATGTCTACATCGTCAAGATCGAGGATCAATACGTCGCCCTGCTGAACGAGGAAGGGTTGCCTCAGCTTCGCATCAGCCCGGTCTATCGGCGGCTGATGGACAAGACCGCGCCCGAGAATACCGACGAAACTCGCGCATACGTGAAGGACAAGTTCCGCTCGGCATTGTGGTTGATCAAGTCGGTCGAGCAGCGCCAGAAGACGATCCACAAAGTCGCCTCGAGCATCATCAACTTCCAGCGCGACTTCCTCGATCACGGCATCGAGCACCTGCGCCCGCTGGTGCTGCGCGATGTCGCCAACGACATCGGCATGCATGAATCGACGGTCAGCCGCGTGGTCACGAACAAGTACATGCACACGCCGCAAGGCGTGTTCGAAATGAAGTACTTCTTCCACAGCGGCATCAGCAGCCACTATGGAGACGCGGTCTCTTCGGTGACGATCAAGCAGCGCATCCGCAAGATCATCGAGCAGGAGGATCCGAAGAAGCCGTTGAGCGATTCCAAGATCGTGAGCATGCTGCGGCGCGAAGGTCTCGAGCTGGCGCGGCGCACGATCGCGAAGTATCGGGAAGAACTGAAGATCCCGACCTCCAATCAACGCAAGGTTCTCTATTAGCCAGGGTTCGCGCCTCTCGCCTCTGGCCGGTGCGTATTGCTATGCGCCTCGACATCACCGGACGGCACTTCACGGTCTCGGCGTCTACGCGGAAGTTCGCAGAGCAGCGGTTGGCCCACGCGGTTCGTCTCCTCAACAACAGCGCGGTATCAGCACACGTCGCGCTCACCAAGGAACGCGGACGCGTGCTCGCCGAGATCGATCTCCACGTCAAACGCGAGCATTTCCTGCGGGGTGAGGGCACCGGGGTCACTCCCGACGTCGCCATTGGCATGGCTGCCGAGCGAATCGAACGGCAGATCGAGAAACTCAAGGGCAAGTGGAGCGGACGTCGCCGTCGAACACCCGACGTGACGGAGCCTGCTGCCCCTGCGCGTCCTGCCGCGGCCGCGAACGGACGGCGCATCATTCGTGCCCGCCGCTACGCCGTGAAGCCGATGTCCATCGAAGATGCCGCCGCAGAAATTGATGACGGCAGCGATGCGGTGATCGTGTTTCGCAACTCGGCCAGCGATGCGGTCACGGTCCTGTATCGGCGTCCCGACGGCAATCTCGGACTCATCGAGCCGGAACGGTGATCCGTCTCACACTGTGAGCGTTGAGCAGCAGCACACATCGACACCGTCGTTGACGGTGGAGCGGCTTCTGCAGAGCCGC
>DATCXH010001196.1:0-4404 GCA_036565925.1 Vicinamibacterales bacterium | reverse complement strand
CGGATGGAGGAAAAGATCGGCTCACTCGAACCGGGCAGACTCGCCGATCTCGTTGTGCTCGATCGCGACTACTTCACCGTGCCCGATGTACAGATCAAACAAATCAAGTCGCTCATGACGATCGTGGATGGAAAGGTCGTTTATGGCGCCCTCTAATTGTTGATTTGTGGATCTGTGACTAGTGAGTGGATGTCGATTGGCGATTGTCGATCGTTGATGTAAGACGTCGCGATGAACGGCGCACTCGAATCTTCAATCGATCAATCGACAATCAACAACGATTCAACAATCACAGATCACCGATCACAACTGATCACCGCCCCTGACCGATCGCGAAGACGTGATCGTCCGTGCGAATGAAGATCTGACCGTTCGAGATCGCCGGTGACGCGATCGCGCGTTCGCCGAGATCGTTGCGGGCCAGCACCGTGGGTGTGCGTCCCGCCTGCATGACGATCGTTTCGCCATTCTCGCTGACGAAGTAGACCTTGCCGTCCGCGGCCACTGGAGAGGCTGAGAACACGCCCTCGACGCGCTGCTGCGACACCCGCTGGCCGCTCTCCGCTTCAACGACCGTCACGGCACCCACGTCAGTCGCCATGTAGATCAGGCCTTCGTGAAAGACGAGGGAGGAGATGTACGGCGCGCCTGTGGCCGATTCCCACACGACGTGCGATTTGGTGATGTCGCCGCGCCCGCCTGGTCGAATCGCCATGTACGGGCTACTGCGATAGCCGCGGCTCATGTAGATCACGCCGTCGTGAAAGACCGGCATCGGGATCGGGAAGCGATTCGTGCCTCCCGTGTACCAGAGCAACGTACCCGTGCGCGGATCGTACGCGTCCACGCGCTCACTCGAGTTGACGATCAGCTCCGGCCCGGTCGGCGTCGTCACCACGAGCGGTGTGCTGTAGGACATGCGGCCCTTGCCGCGATCGGCCCTCCACACTTGCTTGCCCGTGCGCTTGTCCACTGCCAGCAGGTAGGAGGCCGGCTCGTGATCGCACAACAGGATCAGCGTGTCGCCAAACAACGTCGGCGAGCTGCTGTGACCCCAGATGACATTGAATGGCGAGATCTCGGTGCCGAGATGCCGCTGCCAGACAAGCTTCCCGCTCATATCGAGCGCAACGATTTGTCCCGTGCCGAACCACGCGTAAACCAACTGTCCGTCGCTGACCGGACTCGGTGAGGCAAGGTTGTGCTTGTCGTGGACACCTGGCAGCTCGCCTTCGGCGGTGAGCCGGTACTGCCAGAGTCGACGGCCGTCGGCGCGATGAAACGCTTCGACGAGAAACTCCGTTCGCTCTGGTGTCAGCGCCGCCGCACGGGATCCACCCAATGCGCGCTCGCCGGATTCGACAGCATTGCCGCCCTGTACCAGTCGAGGATGATTGCCCGGCTGACGGATGCCCGCGCCGAGCTGCGATGTGACGAACACCCGATCGCCAACGACGATCGGTGTGGACACGCCCAGCCCGCCGATCGGCGCCTTCCACGCCACGTTCTCAGTAGCGCTCCATTTCACTGGCAAGCCAGTCTCCGCGGTCGTGCCGGTGCCGCTCGGTCCACGCCATTGCGGCCAGTCCGCGGCCGCCAGCGGACCACCCGTGAGGTAAACCAGGATGAATGCGAGTCGTATACGACGTGACATGCCGTCTGCCTCCGCGTCACCGAATATACTGCCGGTGATGGCTCACGTACGTACTTGCCTGCTCTTAGGGTCAGTGATCGTCCTGAGCCTCAGCACGCTCATCGACGCGCAAGACGGGGCGGCCGCGGCGAAGAACTGGCATCAATGGCGAGGGCCGCATGCGACCGGCGTCTCGACGACGGCGAACCCACCAGTCGAGTGGAGCGAGACCAAGAACATCCGGTGGAAGGTCGAGATTCCAGGCCGCGGCTCGGCATCGCCAATCGTCTGGGGCGACCGGCTATTCCTGCTGACCGCCGTGCCCACCGACATCACCGGCGATGCGCAGCACGCGCCGCGCGGCGGTCTCACACCGCGCGGCATCCACCGCTTCATGGTGATGGCCATCGATCGCAAGACGGGCAAGACGATCTGGGAACGCGTCGCCCGCGAGCAGGAACCGCACGAGGCCTCGCATACCGACAACGGCACGTGGGCCTCGGGCTCGCCGATCACCGACGGCGAACGTGTCTACGCCTACTTCGAGTCGTTCGGGCTCTATGCCTACGACATGAACGGGAAGCTGCTCTGGGAGAACGATCTCGGCGACAAGAAGATGCGCAACGCGTTTGGCGAAGGCTCGACGCCCGCGCTCCACGGTAACACGCTCATCGTCGTCTGGGATCACCTCGGTGGAGAGTCATTCGTCGCTGCGTTCGACAAACGCGATGGCAAAGAGTTGTGGCGAATGCCTCGCAAGGAAATCGACACGTGGGCGACACCGCTCGTGCTCGAGGTCAACGGCCGCGCCCAGGCGATCGTTCCGGCGATGGAGCGCGTGCGGAGCTATGACCTCGAGACCGGCCAGGTCGTCTGGGAGAGCGACGGTCTGACAATGAACTCGATCCCGTCGCCGGTGCATGAGGACGGACTGGTGTTTCTCATGAGCGGGTTCCGCGGAAACGATCTCAAAGCGATCCGCGTCGCCGACGCGAAGGGCAACATCGACGGCACGAATGCGATCGCCTGGACACTCGACCGGGACACCCCATACGTCCCCTCTCCGGTGCTGGTCGACGGTGTGCTCTACTTCCTCAAGTCGAACAACGGGATCGTGTCAGCACTCGATGCGAAAACCGGTAAGCCGCACTATCAGAATCAACGGCTCGACGGCGTGCCCAACGTCTTCGCGTCACCTGTGGCGGCAAAAGGACGCGTCTACTTCCCCGGTCGTGAAGGAACGACGCTCGTGATCAAATCAGGACCGACGTTCGAAGTGCTGGCCAGGAACACGCTCGACGACGGCTTCGATGCGTCGCCGGCGCTCGTGGACAGCGAGATCTTCCTGCGCGGTTACACGTATCTCTACGCGATCGCTCAACCTTGAAGGTTCCAGGTTCCGGGTTCCAGGTTCCGGGTTCCAGGTTCCGGGTTCCGGGTTCCAGGTTCCGGGTTCCGCGTCAGCTTGCGCCGAGAGCCTCGTAGGCCGGAGGCATGTAACTTTTTGCCGCAGGCAATCTCCTCTCGGCTCGGCTCTGTAGCCAGCGCGCGATAATCGGGCGCAGCGCAAGGATCGCAACAATCGCTACCAGTTGTCCGCCCGCGACAATCAGGTTCACGTTGACGGCTGGTCGCCACGACACTCGACCGTTGCGGATGACGTAGACGCCAGCTGGTCGCGCGCCCATTCCGTAGCCAACCCCGCCGTCCTGCCCTCGGGCGCCGCCACCGCCACCACCGCCAACGACAGCGACCGGGAGAATCGTTGCACCTTCAGCCTCGAACGGTTCGCCGAAAACACGGCGCGCGGTGATTGCCTCTTGGGCACTCTGCAGTACCTGTTGTGGATCCATAAGTCCTCCGTCCGCAGCCGCAACGTGCAATAGACGAACCGTTGGACATGTTCGAGATGTATGGGAAAGCACGAGTCATGCGCTCGAGCTTCACGCGATATTTCCCAACGCGGGGACCAGGTCATCTCTGCACGTGGCCAGACACGGCCAGGAACGCCGCGCCGAAATGCTCGATGGTCGTCGTCACGCCGTACTTGCCCTCCCATTCGGCGACGTCCTGGCGATCGATGTAGCGCTTGTAGATGTCGAATGTCGTGCCGTCGTTGAGGCGTCGCTGCTGCCGTTCGCTCTTGGCATTGAATCGCGCCCGTTCGAGACTCCAGGCTGAGTCGAGAATCAGAAACCGGCCGTGGTGATTGAGTGTGGTTCGCAGACGATCGAAGAGGAGCTGCTCTTGCGCGTCAGTGAAATGGCTGAGGAGGAACCCCACAAGTGCCGAGTCGTATGCCCGGTGATCGAGGGAATGCGCGAGGACGTCGCCCTCTCCGATCGTCATCCGCTCGCTGGCATCGAGCGCCGCGATCTTCTTGCGGCACTCGGCGAGCATTCGCGGCGCCTGATCGATCAGCGTGACGGCCGAGCAGTGCGGCGCGTAGAACGGCAGCCAGTATCCCGTTCCACACGCCAGATCGACGAGTCGCCCGCGTCCAAAACGCTCGACGATTCCCGCCAGAACCGACACCTCGCGGCGGAAGACGTCAGGATCTGTCATCGACGCCGTTCCCGTACCAAGTACATACGCTTCCTCGTACTCCGAGGCGCGCGCATCGTAGTACCGATGCATGCTGTCGCTCAGGTCTGACCCCATTCTCATATGCTTACAAGAAATGGAGGTCGCATGCATCTGCGCGGCATCTTCGTCACCGGGCTGGCGCTCGGAGCCATGCTGGCGAGTCCGGTCTCGGCACAGGAGGCAAC
>DATCXH010000903.1:0-4960 GCA_036565925.1 Vicinamibacterales bacterium | reverse complement strand
TGGCTGCTGCCACTCGCAGCCGCGCCGGTCTACCTGACGTTCCGGTCCTACCGCATGTATGTGGACCGGATCGCGTCGGAGAAGCGCCACAAGGAAGAGGTCCTGCGTCTGCATGGCGACACAGTCGCGGCGCTCGAAGCCGCCCGTCGTTCCGAGCAGCGGTATGCATTGGCCGCGGCTGGTTCGAACGATGGTCTGTGGGACTGGGACATTCCGGCCAACTCGCTGTATTGCTCCGATCGATGGAAGTTGATCGTCGGGCTCGAGGCAAGCGACGAAGTCTCGACACACGAACAGTGGCTGAACTACGCACACGAAGAGGACCGGCCGGGTCTCATGGAAGCGCTTCGCGCGCATCTCGACGGCGAGCGCGCACATTTCGAGCACGAGTACCGCGTGCGCCAGGTACGTGGCGAGCTTCGCTGGGTTTCGTGCCGCGGCATTGCAGTTCGCGACGATGCCGGCCGGCCGGTTCGCATGGCCGGCTCGCTGACCGACATCACCGAGCAGCGTCGCGTTCGCGACTCGCTGTCGCAGGCCGCGCGCCACGATCCGCTGACCAATCTGCCGAATCGCACGCTGTTCGGCGAACTGCTGCAGCGCGCCATCGCGCAGGGCGCCCGGTCGCCGCAGCCTCAGTATGCGGTGCTGTTCATCGACCTCGACGGCTTCAAGCTTGTGAACGACAGCCTGGGCCACATCATCGGCGACCGCTTCCTGGTCGCCATCGCGCAGCGGCTGCAGTCGCAGCTGCGGCCGGGTGACTCGCTCGCGCGCCTCGGAGGTGACGAGTTCGCGGTGCTCGCGGAGAACTTCTCATCGCCCGAGGACGTGTGCGCCATCGCCGAGCGTCTCCTGAATGCGCTTGCGGAACCGTTCCGTATCGCCGATCACGAGCTCTTTGGATCGGCGAGTGTTGGTGTTGTGATCGGCGGAGCCCAGTATCGGACTGTCGATGCGGTGCTCCGCGATGCCGACATCGCGATGTATCGCGCGAAGTCCAGCGGCCGCGGCGGCTACGAGTTGTTCGACCCGGACATGCACGCGACCGCGCTCAAGCGGCTGACGCTCGAGACGGAACTGCGTCGCGCGGTTGAGCGCAAGGAGTTCTCGATCTTCTATCAGCCGATCGTCGAGCTCGCGACGACGCGTATCATCGGCCTCGAGGCGCTGTTGCGCTGGAAGCGTGCCGACGGCCACATCGATTCGCCGGCCGAGTTCATCGCGATTGCCGAAGAAACCGGCCTCATCATCCCGTTGACCTCACACGTCCTGGTCGAGGGCTGCTATCAGGTCGCCGCGTGGCAGAAGTTGTTCGGACAGTCGCTGCAGCTCTCCGTGAACGTGCCGTCGAAGCTGTTCATGCGCGCGAACTTCGTCGACGAGGTCGAGACGGTGATGACCAGCAGTGGCCTGATGCCGAACAGCCTGCAGTTGGAGATTACCGAGAGCGTGTTGCTCACGCACTCGGACGCCGTCGATCGCAATTTTCAGCGGCTCCACGAGATCGGCGTCGCCGTACACCTGGCCGACTTCGGCACGGGTTACTCGTCACTGAGCTACCTGCAACGGTATCCGGTCGATGCGTTGAAGCTGGATCGCACCTTCGTCGCCCGCATGGGCACACACGAGAACGACGTCGTGGGCGGCGCCATCGTCAAGCTGGCCCGCGAGCTCGGGATGGGCATCATCGCCGAGGGCGTCGAGACGGTGGAACACGCTGAGCAGCTATCGGCCCTCGACTGCCCACACGCTCAGGGGTTCCTGTTCTCGGAGCCGCTCACGGCCAGCGCTGTGGCGCCAATGCTGGCGAAGCAGTTCACGCCGACGCTCGCCAACGTCTCATAGAGACGTTGGCAACGTCTCGTAAATTTTGATGTAGCGTCCGGCTTCAGCCGGACTGGTGTAGTGTCCGGCTTCGGCCGGACCTCAGATCTTTCGCAATCGCACGCGCCGCACCGCGTGATCGCGGCCCTTTTCCAGAATCACATGGGCCCGCTCGCGCGTCGGCAGGACGTTCTCGCGCAGATTCACCAGGTTGATTGACCGCCAGATTCCACGCGCGGTCTCGATCGCCTGATCGCCGGTCAGCGCCGCGTAACGATGGAAATAGGATGAGGGGTTTGTAAAGACCGTCTCGCGAAGTGCGAGGAAGCGTTCGACGTACCACTGCTCGATGTCGGTGTCCTGCGCATCCACATAGATCGCGAAGTCGAAGAAGTCGGATACGAACATCGGCAGCGGACGACCGGCACGGCTGGCGCCGGTCTGCAGCACGTTCAGCCCTTCGACGATCACCACATCTGGATGACGAACGAGTTGGTACTCGCCTGGCACGATGTCGTAGCGCAAGTGTGAATAGACCGGGGCCTGCACTTCGGGCACACCGGATTTGACGTCGGCGAGGAACCGCACGAGGCGGCGCACGTCGTAGCTTTCCGGAAAGCCCTTGCGGTCGCTGATGCCGCGCGATTCAAGCACCGCTTGGGGCAGCAGGAATCCGTCGGTCGTGATCAGGTCAACCTGCGGATGGCTGGGCCAGTGGGAGAGCAGCGCTTTCAAGACGCGCGAGATGGTGCTCTTGCCCACAGCGACACTTCCGGCAATGCCAATGACAAACGGCACGCGCGGCACTTCCGATCCGGTGAACGTCGCGGTCGCCTGATGCAGGCTCTGTGTGGCGCCCACGTAGAGATTCAGAAGTCGCGACAGCGGCAAATACACATCAGCCACCTCGTCGATCGACATTCGTTCGTTGAGGCTGACGAGCGGCCGCAGTTGCGGCTCGGTCAATGGCAGGGGCGTCGAGGCGCGCAACCGTGCCCATTCGGCGCGTGTGAATTCGACGAAGCGAGAAATCGCCACCTGATCGCCAGGGCGGCTGGCCACACCGGCATTGTAGTCGCCCGAGGACAAGGGGGTCTGACCCGGGGTCAGACCCCGGGTCAGACCCCTTCAATCCCATCAAAACGCCTAACGTTTACAAGCGTCCTGGTCTGGCGTAACGTTTGCCTCAGGGACGGTTCTCCGACGCGGTGCCTGCCCCCGCCACCGTTCTGCGAAGGCGAGCCTGTCGTCGTCTTGCTCGCGAGAGGGATAGCTGATGCGCCTGTGGCTCCCCGTCATCCTGGTGCTCGCACTGTCCGCCGCCGCACACGCCGGTGAACAAGACTCACCTCCGGCTCCTCGACCCGCTCCTGACTTTCTGTTCGGCCGGCCAGCCGGTACACTCGGTCTTCGGGTGGGATGGTTGGCCAGTCGCTCGGGCAGCGACTGGTATGACTTCGTCACTGACCAGCTCACACTGGATCGCAAGAACTTCAACCGCCCGGCAATTGGGACCGACCTGGGCATCACCATCACACCACGTCTCGATGTGATGGTTGGCTTCGATTACAGTCAGAACACCACGGCGTCCGAGTACCGACGTTTCGTCGACAACAACCGTTTGCCGATCGAACAAAGCACGCTCCTGCGCGGCGCCAGCATTTCGGGCGGACTCAAGTTCGCACTCACTGAACGGGGCCGCGAGGTGAGCCGCCTCGCCTGGGTGCCACGCAAGTTCGTGCCCTATGTCGGCGCCGGCGGTGGTGCGATGTGGTTTCAAGTCCGGCAGTCGGGCGACTTCGTGGACTACGTCGATTTGTCGGTGTTTACTGACGTGTTCGAATCAAAGGGCTGGGCACCCACGGCGCACGCGTTCGGCGGCGTTGACGTGCGCGTCCTGCGTCGCGCGTACGTAACGTTCGACGCGCGCTACACGTGGGCATCTGGAAATCTCGGACCCGATTGGATCGACTTCGATCCGATCGATTTATCCGGACTGCGGATCTCGGCCGGCTTCAACTTCATCATCTCGGAGGTCCGATGAAAGCACTCGTCTCCGGCTGTGCGCTTTTGCTCCTTGCCGTACCTGCGCACGCACAGGATACGACCGACGCGCGATGGAACCGATGGACCGGCTGCTGGGAACTGGTCATGGAAAACTCGCGTGAAGGCGCGCCGGATCCGGCGACCGCGAGTCGCGCGCCGCGATCGCAGCCGCGCGATGCTGCGCGACCACAGGTCTGTGTCGAGGCCTCGCCCACCGGTGGCGCCACCTTCACGACGAAGATCGGCACGCAAACGCCGATTGTCCAGACCATCATCGCCGACGGTATGGATCGTCCGGTCAATGAAGACAGCTGCACTGGCACACAGCGCGCCGAATGGTCGGCGGATGGATTGCGTCTCTACGCGCGCGCGGAACTGACCTGCAAAGGCGATCAAGGCACGCGACGCGTCTCTGGCCTCGCCATGCTCGGTGCCGACGGCAAGTGGACCGACGTGCAGTCAGTCGACATCGGCGGACGAGAAAGTTTCCGCGTACGCCAATATCGTCGTGCCAACGACACGCGAATCGCGTCCGCGCCCAGCGGCAGCGCCTTGACGCTCGATGATGTAAAGGAAGCCAGCACGAAGGTCTCGCCACGCGCGATCGAGGCGGCACTCGTCGAAACGCGCGCGTCCTTCAACCTCACGAGCAAACGTCTGCTCGAACTGCAGGCGGCAGGCGTTCCGGCGAGCGTCGTCGATTTAATGGTGGCGTTGTCGTATCCCGATCGATTCGTCGTCGAACGATCGGCATCCGTGGATCGCGCACGCGCACCCATCATCGATGATCCGTTCATGCTCGGATGGGCATTCGGTTATCCGATTTGGTCGGACGTGTATGGACTCTATTCACCGCTGTACGGCGCATTCTCGCCGTATTACTACTCACCGTTTGCATATCCCTACTACCGTCCTTACTACGGCTACGGGTACGGCTACGGCTACGTGATCGATCCCGGCGGTGGTGGTGGAGGCGCGATACCGGATCAACCGAGTGGTCGCGGCCGTGTCGTCGACGGCCAGGGATATACGCGCGTCAGACCGCGTGAGAGTGAGCCAGTCGCCACGCGAAATGGCGGCGGCTCGA
>DATCXH010001021.1:0-4773 GCA_036565925.1 Vicinamibacterales bacterium | reverse complement strand
TATGTGGGCGCCGGGGTTTGCCGGCGCTGTGTTACGCCGCGACTTCGACGTTGATGGTCCGCGGCTTCGCCTCTTCCTTGAACGGGAGCTTCACGGTCAGCACGCCGTTCTTGAATTCCGCGCTCACCTTGCCGGCGTCCACGGTGTTGGGCAGCGTGAACGACCGGGTGAAGGTGCCGTAGCGTCGCTCGACGCGCCGGAACTGTTCTTCCTTCACGTCGGCGGGCATCTTCTTCTCACCGCGGAGCGTCAGCGTGTTGTTCTCGACGGTGACCTCCACGTCCTCTCGATTGACGTCGGGCAGCTCGACCTTGATCACGAAATCGCGACCGGCTGTCTCGAAGATATCCACCGGAGGCAGCCAGCCTCCGCGCGCGGTCAGGTCCTCATCACGCAGGTAGACATCGGTCAGCAGACGGAACGGATCGAATCGAGTAATCATGTTTTTCTCCTTACGCATCGACGACTTCGCCATCCTTGACGTTGTCGTCCTTCTCTGAGGCCTGGGCACCGGACCCCGAGGCCTGTTGCTTGTAAAGCTGCTCGGCAAGCGCGTGCGACACCTTCTCGAGTTCTCCGCGCGTCGTGCGAATCGCCTGCAGGTTGTCGCCCTTCACCGCGTCGCGGACCGCTGCGATCGCGGATTCGATCTTGCCCACTTCAATCGACGGAAGACGATCGCGGTTCTCGTTGACCGTCTTCTCCACCGAGTAGGCGAGCGAGTCGGCCTGATTACGCTCGTCAATGAGTTCGCGCCTCGCCTTGTCCTCTGCTTCGTGCGCGGTCGCGTCCTTCACCATGCGATCGACCTCATCTTTGTTCAGACCAGATGAACCGCTGATGGTGATCTTCTGCTCCTTACCTGTGGCGACGTCCTTCGCAGTTACGTTGACGATGCCGTTGGCGTCGATGTCGAACGCGACTTCGATCTGCGGCACACCACGCGGCGCGGGCGGCAGTCCCACCAGGTGGAAGCGTCCCAGCGTGCGGTTGTCGCGCGCAAACTGGCGCTCGCCCTGGAGGACGTGCACTTCGACGCTCGTCTGGTTGTCGGTTGCGGTCGAGAAGATCTCGCTCTTCCTTGTTGGGATCGTGGTGTTGCGCTGAATCAGCGTCGTCATCACGCCGCCGAGCGTCTCAATGCCGAGTGAGAGCGGCGTCACATCCAACAGGAGGACGTCCTTCACTTCACCCTTGAGCACACCACCCTGAATCGCCGCGCCGACCGCGACGACTTCGTCGGGGTTGACGCCTTTGTGCGGCTCTTTCCCGAAGTACTCCTTGACCAGTTGCTGGATCTTGGGCGTACGGGTCGTGCCGCCGACGAGGACGACTTCGTCGATGTCAGACGGCTTGAGTCCGGCATCGGCGAGCGCCTGCTTCACCGGTCCCATCGACCGCTGGAACAGTTCGTCTGCGAGTTGTTCGAACTTCGCTCGCGACAGCTTCATCTGCAGATGCTTCGGACCACTCGCATCGGCCGTGATGAACGGCAGATTGATGTCGGTCTCGAGCACCGTCGAGAGTTCGATCTTGGCCTTCTCCGCTGCTTCTTTCAGACGCTGAAGCGCCATGCGGTCCTTGCCCAGATCGATGCCGTCGCTCTTCTTGAACTCGGCGATCATCCAGTCGATGATTCGCTGATCGAGATCGTCGCCGCCGAGATGCGTATCGCCGTTGGTCGCCTTGACCTCGACGACGCCCTCGCCCACTTCGAGGATCGACACGTCGAAGGTGCCGCCGCCGAAGTCGTAGACGACGATCGTTTCGTCCTTCTTCTTGTCGAGGCCGTAGGCCAGTGCCGCGGCGGTGGGCTCGTTGACGATCCGGAGGACGTTGAGGCCGGCGATCTTGCCGGCATCTTTAGTGGCCTGTCGCTGCGCGTCGTTGAAGTAGGCCGGAACGGTGATGACCGCATCCGTGAGCTTCTCACCGAGGTAGTCCTCAGCGGCGGTCTTCAGCTTCTGCAGGACGACGGCCGAGATCTCGGGCGGCGAATATTTCTTGCCGCGGACATCCACCCACGCATCGCCGTTGTCAGCCTTGACGACTTTGTACGGGACGCGAGCGACTTCCGCTGAGACCTCGTCATGCTTCCGGCCCATGAAGCGCTTGATCGAAAACACGGTGCTGTCGGGGTTCGTCACGCTCTGCCGTTTGGCGACCTGACCAACGAGCCGCTCACCTTCTTTCGTGAATCCGACGACGGACGGGGTGGTCCGGCCACCCTCCTGGTTCACGATGACGGCGGGCTCACCACCCTCCATGACAGCAACCACTGAGTTCGTGGTGCCGAGGTCGATTCCAATGACCTTGCTCATCTTGTGGTTTCTCCTAATGATTCCAATGGTAATTTACATATGAGTGCATGTCAAGCATTTAATCTTAGTTATATACACTCATATTATTCCCGCGACGGATTTCCGCTAGGGGTCTGACCCGGGGTCTGACCCCTGCGCCTTTCGGGGTCTGACCCGGGGTCAGACCCCTGCTTTGGCCCCGCCCTGTCGAAGTGCGGCAAGGCATGCGATGATGGCCGCCGTGGCACAGTTTTCCTTTGTGATCCCCGCTGCCGAGACCCGCGACCTCGCCGGGGACCTTCGGGAGCTGTTTTCCGACCTCGATGCGACGCTGCCCCCGGAACAACGCGTCTACTCAGGCGAGTGTCATCCGTCGCTGGACGTTCTCGAAACCCAGACTGCTGTCGAAGTCATCGTGGACATCGCCGGCGTACCCGCGCAGGCCATTCGCATCCTGTTTCGGGGAGACACACTGGTCATTGCCGGTGAGAAGGCGCCCGGACCGCCGGCCGCGGACCCGACGTTTCACCTGGTCGAACGTGAATTCGGTCGCTTCGCGCGCGCGGTCCGCTTGACCGGGGCATTCGATGTGTCACGTGCGCGCGCGTCGCTGAGCGCCGGCGAGCTGACCATCGTGTTGCCACGACTGGTCGAGCGCCGCGGCCAATCGCACATCATCCCGCTCACGAGCGACGACCGCGCATGAACATCCTCTTCATCGGCGACATCGTCGGTCGTCCTGGCCGCGAACTGATTCGCAAAGGCGTACGCGCGCTCGCCGAGAAGCACGAGGCAGATCTCGTCATCGCCAACGCGGAGAACGCAGCAGCCGGTTTCGGGATCACCAAAGACATCGGCGAGACGATCCTCGAACACGGCGTCGACGTCATGACCTCCGGCAATCACATCTGGGACAAGAAGGAAGTGCTCGAGTACATCGTCACCGAGCCGAGATTGCTGCGACCTGCCAACTACCCCGCCGGCGTGCCAGGCCGCGGATCGTACGTGGCGCGCACCGGCGATGGCCGCGACGTCGGCGTGATCAACGTGATGGGTCGCGTGTTCATGACGCCGATCGACGATCCCTTCGCCGTCGTCCTCCGTGAAATCGAAGCGATTCGTCACCGGACGCGCGTCATCATCGTGGACTTCCATGCAGAAGCCACCAGTGAGAAGGTCGCGATGGGCTGGCATCTCGACGGCAAGGCGACGCTTGTGGTCGGCACGCACACGCACGTGCAGACCGCCGACGAGAGAATCCTTCCGAATGGCACCGCCTACATGACCGATGCGGGAATGACCGGACCGCACGATTCGATCATCGGTATGGAGCGCGACCCATCGCTCGCGCGCTTCCTGACTGGCATGCCAACGAAGTTCGAGCCGGCGACCGGCAACCCTCGCTTGAACGGCGTGCTCGTCACTGCCGACGACAAGACCGGCCGGGCAACAGCCGTCACCCGCATCAGCTACTCGGATGCCGAGATCACGGCGTTGAGCAAGACCACCGAGCCCGCGCACGCGCATCAACGATGAGCCTGTTCGATCTACCGTTCGAAGAGCCCGAACCGGAGCCCGAGCCGGAACGCGAACAACTGCCATCGCGGAAGCCGCCTGCACCGCGCGAGCGCCGCATCCATACCGTCACTCAGCTCACCAGCAGGCTTCGCGCCCTGCTCGAAGAAGAGTTCTTCGAGGTGTGGGTCGAGGGCGAGCTCTCGAACTGCAAGGTGTGGAACACGGGTCATCTCTACTTCACGCTGAAAGACGCGAACGCGCAGATCAAAGGCGTGATGTTCCGCTCGTCGCTCCTCCGTCTCCGGTTCAAGCCGCAGGACGGCCTGCGCGTCGTGGCCCGTGGTCGCGTGTCCGTCTACGATCCGAAGGGCGAGTACCAACTCGTCTGCGAGCACTTCGAACCCGAAGGGCTCGGGGCACGACAGCTCGCGTTCGATCAACTCAAGCAGCGACTCTCGAAAGAGGGGTTGTTCGACCAGCGTCGCAAACGCGCGCTTCCCGCATTGCCGCGCAAGATCGGCGTGGTCACGTCGCTTGAGGGCGCCGCGATCCGCGACATCCTCAAGGTCCTCGCCCGGCGCTACGAAAACGCCCACGTGATCATTCGTCCGACGCGTGTGCAGGGTGAAGGAGCTGCCCTGGACATCGCCCGCGGACTCTCTGCGATCGGTCGGGTCGGCGGTGTGGACGTCATCATCGTCGGGCGCGGCGGTGGATCGATCGAGGATCTCTGGGCCTTCAACGAAGAAGTCGTCGCACGCGCCATCGCTGGCTGTCCCGTGCCGACCATTTCCGCCGTCGGCCATGAGACCGATGTCACCATCGCCGACTTCGTTGCCGACGTCCGTGCACCAACGCCTTCGGCGGCGGCCGAGATGGTCGTCGCACGACACGATGACTTCGTCGCACGCATCGATCGTCTGACTCGTCGCGTCGGTGCCGCCATGGCGGCGCG
>DATCXH010001183.1:0-9558 GCA_036565925.1 Vicinamibacterales bacterium | reverse complement strand
ACCTCCGCCCGCGGCGATGACTCGATGGCACGGCGTGGCCGGATCGCGGGTCTCGCGCATGATGGTGCCGACCGCACGCCAGGCGCGGGGCGAGCCGGCAAGTTCTGCGATATCGCCGTACGTGGCCACACGCCCGCGTGGAATGCGTCGCACTGCGGCGAGCACGCGGTGCTTGAAGGACGAGGCCATCGAGCCGGGCTAGCGATCGCCGCCGAGTAGCGCTCTGCCTTCAGCCATCGGCATTTTGATGCCGGCGAGATCGGCCAGCGTCGGCGAGATGTCGGCAGGCGTGACGCTGGCTTTGGACCGGCCGGCCTTGATGCCGCTGCCGAGGAAAATCGCTGGGACATGCGTGTCGTACTCGTAGGGCGATCCGTGCGTGGTCCCGAAGATGGCGCGCGGGCTCATGAACCAATATTCCTTCGGGACCACCATGAGGTCGCCGCTGCGGCCCGGCATATAACTGAGCCAGGCACTTCGCACCATCGGGTCGCGGCTGTTCTCCGACAGTTGATCGGTCCGGAGTACGCGCAACACACCGGGGATTTCCTCGACGCTCTTGATCACGGCCGCCATCAGCGTCCCGTTGGCGCGCAACTTGTCGTAGACCCCGTCTGCCAAGTACACGTCGGTGAAGATCACGGACTCCACGTAGGTGCCCTTCTCGGGTGGACCCCACGCCGTCCGCAGCAGGTCTTCGATCCGCTCGCGCACGTCATCGGTCGCCACGCGGCCCCCTCGTGGTGGAACCGGGATCGGCGCGACGCCGTGATCGGCCGAGAGCGCCAGCACGTAGTTGGGTCGCCCGACTTTGGCGTCGAGGTGCGCGATAAGCGTGCCCAACGTGACATCGAGCTGTCGCAGGATGTCCTCAACCTCTCGGCTGTCGGGTCCAAACGAATGACCTGCATCGTCGAGTACAGAGAAGCTCACGCCAAGGAAGTCAGTGCTCTCGCGTTGTCCGAGCTTGAAGCTGTCGACGAGCGACGCAGCCAGTTTGCCAAGATAGACGTCGGCCAGCGGGGTTGCCTGCCAGAGCGCAAAGAATTGCGCGTCTACGCCGCCGCGACCGTTGATTGGATGCGGAAAGAGCCCATTCCATCCGGCCGGCGGTCGCTCGCCGATGCCGGCGTCGCGATTCACATACGAGTCAGTCGGACCAGAGAGCGTCCAGACACGGCCGAGATCCTTCTCGTACGGATTCTTCTCGACGAACTCTTTGACTGCCGGCACCGGCTCCGAGGTAAACGCTTTCGACGTCGCCCAGGATCCCGACGGATCGTCGAACCACGTGACGGCGTCGGCGGCGTGTCCGGCCAGCGCGATCGCGCTGCGCGCTTTCATCGACACCGCGACGACGCGCGCGCCAGGTTTCTGCGCACGCAATTCGTCGGCGAGCGTCGGTGTCAGCAAATGAGTGGCGCTGTTCCCAAGTCGAATCGGACGGCCGTAGGTGATATCGGTGGTGGCCGGGTCAGACGAACATCCGGTGACCGCTCGTTCCTTCCGCTGCCACCACGTGTTGTTGACCATGCCGTGGCGATGCGGTAGGGCCCCGGTCCCGATCGTGGCGTGACCGGCGCACGTGACGGTCACCAGATACGGATACCTCGCATTCTCGAACACCATGCCCTGATCGAGCAGCGTGCGGAATCCGTTGCGCCAATGCTTGTTGAAAATCTGCAGGTAATCGGCGCGCATTTGATCCACGACCAGCGTCACGATCAGGCGCGGCGAATCCGCGGCGTGCACGCCACCTAATCCGAGCGTGGCTGCAAACAGACCGATACCCGAGAGGAGGAGGATGGCTCTGCGCATGATGGACGGATTTTACAGGAGTGCGGTCAGAGCTGTAACAGCGGATCGATGCCGTATTCAGACGCATCGAGCGGCGCTTGAATGGCGTTGTCCTGCTCTTCCGGCCTCTCCCACAGATTGACCTCGATTGGATTTGCCAGCGGTATCTCGTCGGCGGTCATCAGGATGCGCACGCGGGGCCGATACGGATCGGGAGCGTGCGCCTTCATCACGACAGCGATTTCGCCCTTATAGAGGCGGACCATGTTGCCGACCGGATAGATGCCGACCAGCTGCACGAAGCGCCGCACCAGATGCTGGTCGAACTGTTTGCCGTCGTTGCGTTGCAGCACCGCCAGGATGCGGTCGGTCGGGAACGCTGGCTGATAGACACGCTGCGAACGCATCGCGTCGTAGACGTCCGCGATCCCACACAGCGTCGTCGCGAGATTCAGTTGCGCGCGCTGTGCGCTGGGATAGCCGGTCCCATCTGCGCGCAAATGGTGCTCGAACGCCACGACCGGGGCGAGCGTCGGCATCTCCGGCGTCTTGCGGAGAATCTGCGCGCCATCAACGGTGTGGCGCTTGAGGATCTCGTATTCCTGCTCAGTCAGCTTGTCGGGTTTGTTCAAGATCTCGTTCGGCGTTTTGACCTTGCCGATGTCATGCATCAACGCCGCAAGCCCGAACTCCCGAAGCAGCGGGCCGTCGATCCCAACCCCACGCGCCTGGCCCATGGTGAGGATCGACACGTTCACCATGTGCGTGAACGTGTAGTTGTCGTAGTTCTTGAGCGCCGTGAGCGCGAGCAGCGCAGTGCGGTTCTGCGCGACCGCCTGCGCCAGCGAATCGACCATGCCGCGCGCCGCGTCCGCATCGGGTATGCCCTCGATGCCGGCGCTGTCCCACAACGTCTCGGCGACCTTCACCGCATCGTCATACAGTCTGCGGAAGGTGGCGATGTCGCCGACCCCCGCGTCGGTCTGCTCGTCCACCTGCAGCCGGCCGACGCGAATGTGCGGCAGGCGGGAGAGGGCTGCCGTGTGGTCGCCCGACTCCGATCGCGAGACGGTCTCGACCAGGCGCATGATCTCGTCACTCTGCACGCCGCGGTCGATGACGATGCGCTCGATACCGCTTTGTTGCACGCGTCGCATCAGTTCGCCCATGGTGGCGACGGCATCGCGGATCGGGATGTCGCCGACCACCAGATCCTCGCCGACGATGCCGATCGTCACGGATGGCATGTGCTGGTGGGCCGTGGCCAGCGTCTCGAGGAGCGAGGTGATGCTGCGTGTGACGAGCGGATGGCCCGGAGCGTAGAGTTGCGCGCCGCGGATCGCAGCCGCCAGTCGTCGCAAGAGATCGTCGGCGAGTCGGGCGCGTTCGGTGGCGTTCACGTGGTCTTCTTGGTCTCCGGTCGCAGCGCCGTGCCGACCTGGGCTTTCGCGGCGTTGCGAACGCCGCGCGAGCCTGTGGCGATGGCTTCGTCGAGAACCGCGGCGGCCTCGTCCGACCCGATATGTTTCAGAGCCGACGCCGCAGCACGTCGGAGTGCGGCGGTCTTGAACGGGGTCCAGATGCTGCCGCCGTACAAGATCTGTTTGAGGGTGCGAATTGATTCAGGGTGACCGCGCAGGTTGCCGAGCGCGTCGATCATGTCGAGATGGACCTTCAGGAATCTGCCGGTCGGCTGCGTCTGTTTGAGGACGTAGCACAGCAGGGGCGCGGCTTTATCGTCGCGCAACCCGAGTAGCTCCTGCAGCACGGTCTCACGTGTCGCACTCTTGCTGACCAGCGCGCGCTGCAAGACGGCATACGCGTTGTTCGTGCCGATCTGGACGATGGCGCGGATGGATTCGCGCTGCACCTGCGGGTCGGCGTCGTTGAGCATCGACACCAGTTCGGGCAGTGCTTCCTGACCGCCGAACGCACGGAGCAAATCGATGGCGGTGCGACGGACGGCAGGATTCGGAGAGTTCTTCAGTTTCTCGACCGATTGCCGGCCGGCGGCACCAAATCCGAGCAAGAGCTCGCGCAGCCGGCGAGTTGATTTCGGATTCTCCTCGACGGCGAGCAGTTCCGCGAGCGGGCGAACGACGCCGGCGCCGATGGCGTGGCACAGGCGATTCAGGAATTCGACCTCGACGTCTTCGACTTTCCTGAGACTCGTGCCAATGTGTTTCACGAGCGGTCCCGCCGCCAGCCGTTCAACGATGCGCGTCGCGACAGCGCGCAGCTCAGGACGACCGTCGGCGGTCGTCTCTTTCACCAGGGCCTCGGCCAACGCATGGGCGCTGGGCGCATCGCCGATGAGGGTGCGGCGTTCGATCTCGCCCACGACGATGGATGCCATGCCTTCCCAGAGTGCCGGGTCATGTTCGATCCGAAGCAGATCGCGCAGGAGATTGAGATCGAGATCCTGCAGCGCCGATTCGGAGACGGTCGCGACCCAGGCGTGCACGCGCTCTGGCGGGTCGTCGGACACGCGCTCCACTTCGAGGGCCTGCGCGCGCGCGGCGGTCAGCTCTTTGTCGTACTCGTCGGAGACGAACGTCGCGTCTGAGTACGACCTGAGCATGTCGGCTGCGCTTTGCCAGAGTTGCTCGAAGCCTTCCTCCTGGCCAGCCTCGCTCTGCCGGGCGTCTTCATGCGCCAGTTCGAGGACCCGTCCCTTGCGCTCGGCTTCGGGGACGAGCACCTCGAGCGCATGCGCGAGACGTTCGGTCGCGACTTTTTCGGTCGTGACCGACCGTGCCACGAAGGAGGCGACCGTCTGATCGCTCATTCGCTGCATGAGATCGTCGGCCATTTGCGCATCGGCGGCATTCGACGACTGCCGCGAGCCGAGCATTGCGAGCATCATCTCCGCCGTCAGTCGCGCGCACGAATCGGCCATGGTCTGCAGCGTCTGTTCGGCGGCTGCAGGGTTGCGGGCTTTGGCGGCTTCGAGAGCAGTCCGCATCAACTGCAGCAGGGTGGCCACGCGCGCGCTGACTGTGAGCGTTTCGACATCCTCGGATTTCTGGAAGTGCTCGAGCAGATCGCCGAATCGCTGCGGGTCGTTGAGACATTCGAGGAGCGATTCGAGCGCGAGCCCGTCGAGTCCGGTGGTATCGCCCTGCAGGCACAGCGCGATGATGCGATCCCACTGCGCTTTCTCACCGCCGGCACGCTCGCGCAGCATCTCCGCGTAGTCGATCTCGCGGATCTCGAAGTGCGATCGACCGCTGCCGGCCCACGCGTTCCCGATCCCGCCCTCAGCGAGCAAATCCTCCGGAGCACGGGCGAGCAGCAGGAGGAGCGCTCGCCAGTCTTCGGCATCGGCTTCGCGCTGGATCGTCAACTCGCCAATCAGGCGCTCGTGCAACAGGGCGGCGAGTTCACCGATCGCCGGATCGGGACGCACCGGTGCCTCGCCTTCGATGGCCAGCATGTCGGGCTGCACGCTGCACACGACACGTCCGTCGCTCGTGAGGCGTGCTGCAGCGGAGACGAGACGCGAGAGGGAGCCGCCGATGGCGGGATGCGCGCCCGGATAGAGGGAAACCGCGCGGGCCGCGGCTTTACAGGCGCGGGCGAATTCGGCCAGCAGTCCGCTTCGCTCCGCGGACATCGGCTCGGTCGTCGGCGTCGTCGACGGCATGTGCCATACAGGATTCTACCGGAGCGAGGCCTTATACTGTGCGCTTCCCATGCGATTTGTCGATGCCATTGCCCGCAAGCGCGATGGCGATGCTCTGTCGCGCAGCGAGATCGATGCCTTCGTCGCCGGTGTCACCGACGGGTCGATCCCCGACTATCAAGTGTCGGCGCTGCTGATGGCCATCGTGCTGCGCGGAATGAATGACGAGGAGACCGGCTGGCTTACCGACGCGATGGTGCGGTCCGGCGATCGCGTGGACCTCTCCGACATTCCTGGCATCAAGGTCGGCAAACATAGCACCGGCGGCGTCGGCGACAAAATCTCGGTGATCCTCGCGCCGGTCGCCGCGGCGTGCGGCGTGATCGTGCCGAAGATGTCGGGACGCGGGCTCGGGCACACGGGCGGCACGCTCGACAAACTCGAATCGATCCCCGGGTTCCGGATCGATTTGACGATCGACCAGTTCAAACAGGCGCTTCGCGACGTCGGAACGGCGATCATTGGTCAGACTGCCTCGCTCGCACCTGCGGACAAGAAGCTCTACGCGCTGCGCGACGTGACAGCTACCGTGGAGAGCATTCCATTGATCTCGGCCTCGATCATGAGCAAGAAGCTCGCCGAGGGCAGCAACGCGCTCGTGCTCGATGTCAAGTGCGGTGACGGCGCGTTCATGAAAGACGTCGATCGCGCGCGGGCGCTCGCGACGTCGATGGTGGCGATCGGCCGGCACGCCGGGGTGCGCACCGAGGCGGTGATCACCGATATGGATGTGCCGCTCGGCCGCGCCGTCGGCAACGCCCTCGAGATCGTCGAGTGTCTCGACACGCTGAAAGGACAGGGGCCGTCGGAAGTCACCGAGGCCGTCATGCATCTCGCCACGCGCATGGTCGTGCTTGCCGAACAGGAGGCCGACGAGGCTGCGGCCACCCGTCGCGTCGCCGGTGCATTGTCTTCTGGCCACGCGCTCGAGACATTCGCCAGAATGATCGAGCGGCAGGGCGGTAATGCGCGGGTCGTCGACGACTATTCGTTGTTGCCGTCAGCTCCCGACCGGGAGTTCTGCCGAGCGCCGCGAGACGGCTATATCACGGCCCTGAAGGCCGAAGCGATCGGGCGCGCGAGCAACGCCCTCGGGGCGGGCCGCAACAAAGTCGAGGAGTCGGTTGACCACGGCGTCGGCATCATTACCTGCGTCCGGCTCGGCGAGCGCGTTGCGGCGGGGCACCCGATCCTGGAGCTGCACCATCGCGCCGGGCGAGGCGTCGAGGCCGCTCTGACCCTGTGCCGGGAGGCGATCGCGATTGGAGACGCGCCGCCGACGCCGCGTCCGACCATCCTTGGCAACGTGCGCTGATCGGCCTCCGGCGCGACAAGCCCGCCTCCGCCGTTTCGCGGCTTTGGCGGGGCAAGTAGGGGAGACATGACAAGGAGACGATGTGACTGAGACGGTAACCGTGACGCGCGCCCCTCAGACGTGGACCCGGCAGGACCTGGTGGTTCTTGGCGGGCTTGCGGCGATCGGCGGTGCCGCTATTGCGTCAGGGTTCGCGGGCGCGACGCGCATTCAGCCGGTTGCTGGTCTGGCGCTGATTCTGGCATTGGCGTACTGCCTGTCATCTTCGCGCCGCGCCATCGATTACCGCACGGTCGCCTGGGGCCTCGGCCTGCAGTTTCTCTTTGCGATCATCGTCCTCAAGACCCCGTACGGTCGCGCAGCATTCGAGTCAGCGGGCGGCGTAATTACCCGCATTCTCGGCTTTTCGGTTGAAGGCTCGAAGTTGGTCTTCGGCCCGCTTGGCGAGCCGGCCGCGTGGCAACGAATTGTCACGACGGTGCTTGGCCCCGACGGCAACCAGTACGCCAGCATCTTTGCGTTCATGGTCCTGCCGACGATCATCTTCATTGCTGCACTGTTTGCGCTGCTCTATTACCTCGGCGTGATGCAGGTCATCGTGCGTCTGTTTGCGGTGGTGATGCGCCGCTTCATGCGCGCGAGCGGTGCAGAGTCGCTGAATGTCGCAGCCAGTATCTTCATGGGACAGACGGAAGCGCCGCTCACCATCCGGCCATTCCTGCCACGCATGACCGAGTCGGAGCTGATGACCGTGATGACCGCCGGCATGGCGCACATTTCCGGTGGCGTGATGGCCGCCTACATCGCATTTGGGGCCCGCGCCGAGCACCTGCTGACCGCCGTGATCATGACCGCGCCAGGCACACTGATGATGGCCAAGCTCTTTGTGCCTGAAACCCGCGAGCCGGAAACCATGGGCACGGTGAAGCTGGTGGTCGAGAAGACCGACGTCAACGTCATCGATGCCGTGGGACGAGGGACAAGCGAGGGGCTGCACCTGGCGCTCAACGTCGGGGCGATGCTTATCTCGTTTCTCGCGCTGGTCGCGTTGCTCAACGCCGGCCTCGGGCTTGTCGGAGACGCATTTGGGATTGAGCTGAGCCTGCAGTTGATTCTTGGCTGGGTGTTCGCGCCGATCGCCTGGTCGCTCGGCGTGCCCTGGCACGATGCCGCCACGGTCGGCAACTTGCTCGGCACACGGATGGTGTTGAACGAGTTCATCGCGTTTTCCCAACTCGGTCCGCTCCAGGGAACGCTCGATCCCAAGTCGTTCACGATCGCGACGTTCGCGTTGTGTGGGTTCGCAAATTTCAGCTCGATCGGGATCCAGATTGGCGGCATCGGCGCGCTGGCACCCGAGCGCCGTCACGATCTCGCACGATTGGGGCTGCGCGCGATGCTGGCAGGAACCTTCGCGAATTTCCTTACCGCTACGATCGCGGGGATGTTGCTGTAGTGGGCGTGCGCAGCAACGCGTCGCTGCCCTCCGCGTTCCCTGCTTCCTCCGAGCGCTCTCCATCGTGACCAACATGTTCGAACGCGTGGAGGAAGCGGCAGTGGCGGTACGAACTCGCTGTGGCGCGTTGCCGCAGATTGCGATCGTCCTCGGCTCCGGCCTCGGCGATTTCGCCGATACCCTCGTCGACTCTGTGGCGACTCCGTACGAGCAGTTGCCGCATTGGCCGGCGTCCAAGATCATCGGACATGCCGGCCGACTCGTGGTGGGATCTGTGGCCGGCAAGCGGATCGCGGCGCTTGCCGGACGCGTGCACGTCTACGAGGGGCATTCACTCGAGACGGTCGTGTTCGCCACACGCGTGATGGCGCGTCTTGGTGTGAAGCAGCTGATTCTCACCAATGCCGCCGGTGGTATCAACACCAGCTTCGCCCAGGGTGCGCTGATGATCATCGACGATCACATCAATTTCCTGGGCAGCAATCCGCTCGTGGGCCCTAACGACGAGCGCTTCGGTCACCGCTTTCCGGATATGAGCGAGGTCTACTCGCGACGGCTCCGTGGTATCGCCGACCAAGCCGCTCGCGCGAAGGGTGTGGCGGTCAGTCACGGGATCTACATCGCCGTGCACGGCCCGAGCTATGAGACGCCGGCCGAGATTCGCGCATTCCGCACGATTGGCGCCGACGCGGTGGGCATGTCCACCGTGCCGGAAGCCATTGCTGCGCGTCATATGGGAGTCGAGGTGCTCGGCATCTCCTGCATCACCAACATGGCGGCGGGTGTCTTGCCGCAGCCGCTCGATCACAACGAGGTGATGGAGACGGCACGCCGTGTGCGCGGATCGTTCATCTCTTTACTTGAGGGAATAGTTGAGCGCCTCTAAGCTCGTTGTTGCCGCACGTCGCGCACGGCGTCATGCGCACGCCGCCTACTCAGGCTTCAAGGTCGGCGCCGCGCTCGAAACGGCGACCGGCGTCATCATTACCGGGTGCAACGTCGAGAACGCGACGTACGGGCTGACCATCTGCGCCGAGCGCGTGGCGATGTTCAAAGCGCTTTCGGAAGGACACCGCAAGTTCCGTCGCGTCGTCGTCGTCGCCGACACCGAAGCCCCGACACCGCCGTGCGGTGCGTGCCGTCAGATCCTCTGGGAATTCGGCGGTGACCTCGAAGTGATCCTCGCGAATCTCAAGCGCGAAACCGGCCGACACCAGCTCAAGGATCTGCTGCCGCTGCCCTTTGATGCGCGATTGCTGTAGGCGGGTCTGAAGCCCCGCCTCTACGCAGAACCGGGTCTGAAGA
>DATCXH010000910.1:0-3724 GCA_036565925.1 Vicinamibacterales bacterium | reverse complement strand
GGCATCGGCGGAGGCGCCGCCGGCGACCCGGGCAGCCACTCTTCGACTTCATGCCGGCGCCGTTCGGCGGTCAATGACAAGAGATCCGAAACAACCGCCACCGCGGTGGCAAGCCCACCTGCACCGGCTCCGCTGAAGCTCGTCTCCCCGCCGTACTTTCCGTAGACACTCACGAAGTTGTTCGCACCTTCATTGCGTCCGAAGCTCGAACCTTGCGGAACAAGCGCAGGCCCGACCCACGCATGAAAGCTGTTGTCGACGATCTGCGCGCGCGAGACCTGTCGGATCGTGCAGCCGAGACGATTGGCGTACTGGAAGTCGGCCGTCGTCAGCGATCGAATCGTGCGGCGAGGCACCTCACCCAGCTGAAGGTGGCGCCTGAACGCGACACCGACAAGGACAACGAGCTTGGCCGCGGCATCGTGGCCATCAACGTCCGCACTCGGATCTGCTTCGGCGTATCCGAGGCGCTGCGCATCGGCGAGCACTGTCTCCATCGGTTCTTGCGTCGCCGACATGCGGCTGAGAATGTAGTTGCACGTGCCGTTGAGAATGCCGGCCACGCCGGTCAGACGATCGCCGGCAAGGCCTTCGCGAACGCCATGAATCAGCGGCACGCCGCCCGCCACGGCCGCTTCGAAGCGCAGCTCGACACCGCGAACCGCCGCCGCTCTCAACAACTCCGGACCGTGAGCCGCAAGCAGCATCTTGTTGGCCGTCACTACCGACGATCCACGCTCGATCGCCCGGCTCACCCACTCGCGGGCCGGATTCACGCCACCGACCACTTCGACCACGATGTCGGGGGAGGAAGAGAGGACCTGCTCGTAGTCGTCGGTCCAGGTGACAGAATCCGGCATCCACGCCGCGCGCTTTCGCGCAACATCACGGTTGAACACGTGGGTCAACTGCAACCGGCCGGCTAGCTCGGGCCGCTCGACCAGAATCCTGGCGACGGAGGCGCCGACGGTACCAAATCCAAGAAGGGCGACTTTGAGCGCTCGTTGCGACATTGCTTTTAGTCTAGCTGGTAGCTGGTCGCTCGTAGCTCGCAGGCCCGTAGCCAACCGAAGACCGTAGACCGTAGACTGGAGTCAGTGGCTACCTTCACCATCGGAATTATTCAAGACCACGCGGGCACAGACCTGCAGGAGAACGTGCGGCGCGCGGAAAGACTGGTGCGCCACGCCGCCGCCAGGGGCGCGCAGATCATTTGCCTGAAGGAGCTCTTTAGCTCGCCCTACTTCTGCAAGGCGCAGAAAAGCGACCGCTTCGACCTCGCCGAAACCGTTCCCGGCCCGAGCACGGACGCCATGCAGAAGCTCGCGCGCGAACTGGAAGTGGTCATCGTCGTGCCGGTGTTCGAGCGTCAGGCCGCGGGTGTGTATCGCAATTCGGCCGCTATCATCGACGCCGACGGTTCGCTGATGGGCGTGTATCGCAAGATGCACATCCCCGACGACCCGCTGTTCTACGAGAAGTACTACTTCACACCAGGCGAACACGACGAGCGCATTGGAAGCGCGGGCGGCTTCAAGGTGTGGAAGACGCGCTATGCGACGATCGGCGTCCTCATCTGCTGGGACCAGTGGTATCCGGAGGCCGCGCGTATCACGTCGCTGCTCGGCGCGCAGGTGCTCTTCTATCCGACGGCGATCGGCTGGCATCCCGCCGAGAAGAAGGAGTGGGGCCAGGCGCAGGTCGACGCCTGGCGGACGATGCAGCGAGCACATGCGATCGCCAACGGCGTCTACGTCGCGTCACCGAATCGCATCGGCCATGAAGACGAGCCCGGCACTGACGGGATCACCTTCTTCGGTCATTCGTTCATCGCCGATCCGTTTGGTCGCTACATCGCGGAGGCCGGTGAGAAGGAAGAGATTCTCATTGCGACGTGCGATACAGCACTGATCGAAGAAGTCCGACGCAACTGGCCGTTCCTCCGTGACCGCCGCGTTGATGCCTACGCTCCGATTCTGAGCCGGTACCT
Organism: Vicinamibacterales bacterium; assembly: GCA_036565925.1. Taxonomy (GTDB): domain Bacteria; phylum Acidobacteriota; class Vicinamibacteria; order Vicinamibacterales; family UBA2999; genus Gp6-AA40. The sequence continues at coordinate 1,734 of DATCXH010000910.1, read as the reverse complement.
TGAACGCTGAACCCGTTGGGAGTTGGGCGTTGTGAGTGGTTGGGAGTTCGGAGTTGGGAATTGGGCGTTGACGTGAGATTCCGCATGCCAGCCGAGTGGGAGCCGCACCGCGCGACGTGGATTAGCTGGCCACATCACGAGCCGGACTGGCCAGGAAAGCTCGGAGCGATCCCGTGGGTCTATGCGGAGATCGCGCGAGTGATCGCCGATCACGAAGCTGTCGAGATCCTCTGTGCCTCCGAAGAGATTCGCGCCTCTGCGTGCGAGATCCTCGATGCACACGCCGTAGGTCGGGACCGCGTTCGTCTCCATATCGTTCCGACCGATCGGGTCTGGTTACGCGACTCGGCATCCACTGGCGTGCTCGACGGCTCAGGCGATCTCGTGTGGCTGAACTGGGCCTTCAATGCGTGGGCGAAGTACGACAACTGGTTGGAGGACGCAAAGGTCGGCGAGGCCATCGCTAAGATCACATCCCGTCGTCGGATCGAACCAGCGCGAGCGGACGGCGGCGGCCGCATCGTGCTCGAAGGCGGCGGCATCGAGATCAATGGCGACGGGCTAGTCCTCGTCACCGAGGAATGGCTGCTCTCCGACAAGCAAGTACGAAACGTTGGACTCGGGCGCGGTGACTACGAGCAGATCTTTGCTGACTGGCTGGGCATTCGCCACACGATCTGGCTGGGCGAGGGCTGCGTCGGTGACGATACGCACGGGCATATCGACGATGTCGCGCGATTCGTCGATCACCGCACGATCGTCGTCGCCGTCGAGAACGATCCGAGCGACGACAACCATGCGCGGTCGATGGACAACCTGCGACGTCTCGAACGCGCGGCGCAGTCGCCGGGCATTGGCCCGCTGCGGATTGTCCCGCTGCCCTTCCCGCGTCCGGTGATGATGAACGGCGAGCGACTTCCGGCGAGCTACGCGAACTTCTACATCGCGAACGGCGTCGTGCTCGTGCCGACCTTCAACGATCCCAACGACCGCATCGCGCTCAACACGATCGCCGAGTTGATGCCCTCACATCGCGTCGTCGGCATTCATTCGGTGGATTTGGTCTGGGGTCTTGGGACCCTTCATTGCCTGACCCAACAGGAACCGCAGGGACACCGACAGCCGTAGGGCGGGTCTGGCCGTTTAGACCCGCCGGCCTGATCGACCCAAACCCCGCCGGGTCCAAAGAACAGGACCCGGCCTACGGCTGCAAAGATCGTTACGGACGAATGGCCAGGGAGACGGCCACCGTCGCCCCGGGCATCGCGACGCCCGCGATCTCCTGATAAGTCCGGTCGAACAAATTGCTGCCGTCCACGAACAATTCGAAGTGTTCGTCCAGACGCTTTCCGATCCGCGCATCGAGCAACACGTAGTCGAACGTGCCGGTCGAACGCGAGCGACGACGGTACTCGAGGCGGGGCGCGACGCTGAACCGGGCGGGCAGCGGAATCGCGGCCGCGGCCACGAACGAGTGCGGCGCGTAGTCGAGCACGTATTTCGACAGTTGATCGACGGCGGCCGCATCGAGATCGAGCGCCGTGTACTCGGCGAGGATCATCGGGCCGTTCGTGAATGTCTTGCGCACGCCGAGCTCGACGCCGCGCGTGTCCACGTCGCGGATGTTGTAGGTTTGCCAGCGATCGGCAGTGGTCGGACGCAGCCAATCGATCACATTCTCATCGGCTCGCCCGAAGAACGTGGCTTGCACGACCCAGCCTCCCCCGAGCAGCA
>DATCXH010001068.1:0-2652 GCA_036565925.1 Vicinamibacterales bacterium | reverse complement strand
TCCGGTGAAGCCGATCTTGTCGATGCCAGGGTGCTCGGTCATCCATCGTCCGAGATCGTCGCCGCCGGCGAGCACGTTGATGACACCACGCGGGAAGTGCTCGCGCGCGATCTCACCGAGCTTCAGCGTGCACAGCGGCGTATACGGCGACGGCTTCAGGACCACACAGTTCCCGGTATAGAGCGCCGACGTCAGTGGACCAGCGGCGAGATTGATCGGCGCGTTCCACGGCGTGATGATGGCGGCCACGCCGAGCGGGAACCATTGCAACTCGATGCGGCGCTGCGCGTTGTCTTCGAGCACCTCCGGCTCGATTGGGATCCTGGCCATGCCCTCCGACTGTGTCGCCGCGCGCGCGATCTCGTCCTTCGCCTGCGACAACGGCTTGCCCTGCTCCATCGTCAGCAGACGCGCCAACTCGTCCTGGTGCTGTTTCAACGATTCACAGAAGGCGTGAATGCGCGCGGCACGCTGGGCGAACGACAGGTCGCGCCACGCCGGGAACGCGCGACGTGCAGCGGCCACGGCACGATCGAGTTCGTCGCGGCCGGCCGCCGGACAGCGCGCAAACACCTGCCCCGTCGCCGGATTGATCACGTCGAGGCACGATGACGAGTTCGCCGGCGCGCCATCAATCAGTAGCGAGAAATCGGTTCGAATGTCGCGGGCATGGGCGATGATGTCGGCCGGTGTCGACATGTGTGACCTCGCGATCACCATATCAAATCAGTCGCGCCGAGGTGGCACCTGGTTAGGCACCGCAGCTGGCGCAGATGTGTTGCGTACGGCGGCGGCGGCCGGGGTTCGTGACGAGTGCACCAGCACGACCCGAGCAGCGCCAGCACGACAATCGCCATGACGCATCGTCTTGCCTGTTTCCGAGATGACCTGAAAGTGGAACTGATCACCGTCAAGCTCGACGAGCACAAAGCAATCGTCAGCTCTTCTTCAGTGCGGTGTCTTCTTTGCACGGTCCTTACGGAGAACGGCTGAACGCGATGTCTCCTCTTCCTCAACCGTCGCCTGCGGAGCCAGAGCCGCGACCGGACCCGCCGGTTCCTGAACCGCTCCCCGAGCCGCGACCGGACCCACCGCCGACAGATCCGATTCCACCACCCGAACCGTTCGAGCGTCATCCCCGCATCGCCGACGGGAGCAATACGAGGATCATCAGTCTGTCGATTGAGGCTGACGGCTACAGTGGTAAGGAGAGCGAAGAAGACGTCAGGTGAAATTGGCCAAGTGCTGTTGGCGTTCTTCGAGGTGCCGCCGCTGTTCCTGCAGTATCTCAGCGAGCGCCAGCAACACGCCAGACGCCGCGGCGACGATCAACACCATCGTCATGCTGTTTGACCTGCGCGCGGCGCGCGGCAGCTTGGGCTCACCGCGCTCGTCGTGCATCATTCGCCGCGTGACCTTGCGGGCGAGCATGGTGACAGCCGCACCGACCATTCCCAACCCCGCCTTTCCTCCGGCTCCCATGTGCCCTCCTCGTGTCCTACACGTGTGATTCGTGAAGTGACTGCGGGTTCACGAAGCGTTCCGCCAACTGCGTGAGTCGTGCGTCGGCGGCCCGTTCTTCGTCGAGCGTCTGCTGCAGCAATTGCGCGGCGTAGGTGTACCCCAGCAACTCGGCGTAGGTGCGCGCCGTGCCGTAGTTCGCGATCTCGAGATGTTCGACGCGCTGCGCCGTCGCGATGAGCCAGGCATCCCGTACGTCGCGATCCATGTGCCGCGCCATGAGCCGCTGCCCTTCGGCGACAAGCGCCTCGACAGCCGCTGATGAACCGCGGGTCGGCTTTTCCCCGACGGATCGAAAAACGCGATGGAGCCGCTCGATGTGTCCTTCGGTCTCGATTCGATGCTGTGCGAACGCACGGACCAGGTCCTCGTTCCACGCCTGCGTGGCCATGCGGTCCAGCACTGGCAGCAACTGGGTCTCGGTCCGGTAGAGATCGACCAGGCCGTGACTCAGCAGTTGATCGAGCGAGCGAACTCGGCGGCGTCGCGTCCTCCATAGCCACAGTGCGGCGCTCCCCGCAACCCACGGCAGCGCACGTTTCGCCACCTGCCGCGTATCGAAGCGACGTCGTGGGTCAACATTCGCGAGCTTGCCGCGCAGCTGTGCGAGGTTGTGATCGATCGCTTCACGCTTCTCACGAATCGTGTCGGCTAGGACGTCCGGGTTCGCATCCATTCGATATTCTCCTTGAGCGTGTCCCTCGTCCGCGGCATATGGCGGGCGGCGGTCAGTCGTTTCTTCCCGATAGAACCGAAAGCACCGGCAGCGATCGCGACGAGTACCGTGACGATTCCAAAGCCGGTCCACACTGGCCAGCCGGCGAGACTGGCGATCGCCAACGCGATCGTCGTCATCAGGAAGATGACGGCGATGATCGCTGCAAGTGCCGCTCCGGCCAGAAGACCCGCGCCCATACCGACACGGCGCACTTCGCTACGGACCTCCGCCCTGGCCAACGCGATTTCGCTGCGAACAAGATCCTGCGCATCGCGGATGGCGTTCTTGACGACGTCTGCAATAGACGGCTCTCGTGTCTCCATGTGACCTCCGACGTTAGCCTTTGATCCGCCGGCCAAATAATTCGGTAACCGCGCCACTCAGCAGCACGCCCGCTCTCGCGAACGCGGCAG
>DATCXH010000971.1:0-4006 GCA_036565925.1 Vicinamibacterales bacterium | reverse complement strand
GCGACGACCGCACCGACGGCATAGCCGAGATCGCGCCACAGCCGGTAGACCCCGACTGCAGAGGCCCGCCACGATGGATGGGCGACGTCCCCGATCGCGGCGAGCAGCGTCGGATACACCATTGCCGTACCCACACCGAGCAGCACGACACCTGTGACGAACCCCGTGAACGCATGCGACACGGTCACTACCGCGATGCCGCCCGCCTGGATCCACATGCCCCAGACGATCAATCGCTTTCGACCGATTCGATCGGACAGTGCACCGGTCACGAGCTGCAAGATTGACCACGCTGCCGGATAACTCGCAGCCAACAGACCGACTTGCGTCAGGCTCAGCCCCGACGCCGCGAACACCAGCGGGAATAGCCCCCAGGCCATTCCGTCGTTGAGGTTATTGACGAGACCCGCCTGGCTCACACTCGAGAGCCTTGCGTCCACGAACGTCGTGCGCCAGAAGACCTGCCGCGGCGTCAGCGTTGCGTCACCCGGTGTGCCGACGAGAGCGGATTCGAGTGACGCGTGATGACGCGTCTCCCGGACGAGGAGCGCTGACAGCGCGAGGCCAATTGCGACAAAGGCGACGCCGAGATAGAAGGGCTGTGGACGAATGCCATGGACGGCGGCAATCCAGCCAGTCGCTACGGCGGTCGCAGCCAAAGCGAGATATCCAGCGAATTCGTTCAATCCCATCGCCAGTCCACGCTGCCGCGGACCGACGAGATCGATCTTCATGATGACGGTCGTCGACCACGTCAGACCTTGGCTGATTCCGAGAAGGCCATTCGCGAACAGCACCCATCGCCAACTCGGTCCCCACATGAGGAGGAAGGGCACCGGAACTGCGACGAGCCAGCCGGCCACGAGCACGTGCTTGCGACCCGCGCGGTCGGCCCATCGGCCGGCGCCGTAGTTAGTCAGTGCCTTCGCAAGGCCGAAGACCGCGATGAACGACAAGATTGCCGTACGAGCCGCGAGGTGGAACTCCTGCTCGGCCAGCGCCGGCAGGATGCTTCGTTCCAGTCCGACCATCGCGCCAACGAAGGCGTTGATGACGACGAGGAGCGCGAACTGCGGAAAGTTCTCGCGAAGGCCGAGCTGTACGGTGGTGGACTCTTTATTGGTGACCACTTGAAGGCGACCGTACGATGTCATTCTTGGTCGTGCCCACGATCGTGATCAATTCCTGTTGCTCCCGTTGAGGGACTTTGAACTTGTTCAACGTCGCAGTGAAATCAGCGAGCATCGCATCCCACTCCGCCTGACTGATGTTCAGCTTCGCGTGCGATTCCTTCATTGGCCGACCGGTGTACGCGCACGGACCGCCGCTTGCCGCACAGACAAGCGACGTCACGTGGAACTTGAGTCCAGCCTTGGGCACACGCGCGCGCGCGTTCTTGATCGCGGGATTCGCGTTGAGCGTGGCGTTCACAAGCAGGCGCTCGATGAAATCATCGACCACGGTCGCAATGCTGTATACGCCGCCCAATCGTTCGTACAGCGATGGCTGTCTGACTTGTGCCATTACTGCTTGCGGGGCCGTCGTAGCAATGAGGGTCACGACTGTCGCCACAATCGCCGTACTGACTCGTGAAAGATCGACACGCATGCGGTCCTCCTCCCGGGCGGCGCCTGGACAATGTTCTGCACGCGCCAGAGGGTCGCGCAGAAGCGGCGGCGTTGTTGCCACGCAGATTCACTCGCGAGGACGCGCGGTTTTGAAATTGGTTCCAGGTCGCTGGAATGTCGCTGGGATCCCCGGCAACAATGCTTGGAGCTGCAGGGCACAGCGCACTGGAACCATTTCCCCTGGCGGCGCGTCTTGGGGGCAGGCCGCAGAGTGACCATTTCGAAACACGCCTTTGAAACTCAGGTTCTGGCGATCCTCGGCCCGCTTCAGGGCGTGGCGAGGCGTTTGACGAAGAACGAGGCGGATGCAGAGGACCTCGTAGCCGAGTCGGTGACACGCGCGTGGCGGGCTCGCGCATCACTCGCCGATACAAACGCCTTTCGAGCGTGGATGTTCCGAATTCTGACCAACACGTTCATCAGCGAGCGACGCAAGACACTGGCGCGACCGCAGGAAGAACTGCTCGAGGACGAATCTGGCGAGGAGCGAGGCTTTTCGATATTCGAGCGGCTGCACCAGCCCTTCCTCCTGTGGTTCGGTAATCCGGAACAGGAGTTCCTCGACAAACTGCTGCGCGAGGACCTGGATCGAGCACTGGCTGCGCTGCCCGATCACTACCGTGTCGTGGTCGTGCTGGCCGACGTCGAAGGACTTAAGTACGGCGAGATTGCCGACACGTTGAATGTGCCCGTGGGCACGGTCCGGTCGAGGCTTGCCCGCGCACGGAGCACGCTGCAACAGACCCTGTGGAATGTCGCGCGCGATCACGGCCTCCAGCCTTCGCGGGTGGCCAGAACCGACTGATAGTGCGGCGGAAGGAAGCTATGTCTGAAAGGGATGCCGTGGGCTGTGAGCAGGCCCTGAAACGCCTCCTCGAATTCATCGATCAAGAGCTGTCCGACAGTGAGCACGACAGCGTAGAGCGTCATTTGCGCACGTGTCGCAGCTGCTTCTCACGAATGGAGTTCGAGAGCCGGCTCAAACAGCGTCTGTCGGCGCTGACGGCCGACGATGCTCCGTCGGCCTCGCGCGACCGCATTCGCGATCTGATCAAAGGGTTTTGAGCGAGATACTCAACGGCCAAAGTCAAGGAGTCACCAGGGATGGCACTGTGGAGTGACAAGAAAGAGTTCATCTTCAAAGCCGTCGAGGAGATGTATACCGACGTCGCCTCGCACCCAGGCGCGGTGTTCCACTTTCCCACGGGTCGCCTGGCCTGCCTGTTCGTTGGCTATCCAGCCGACCAGCTCGACTCCCTCCCAGACGAAGCGACGGAATCCTTTGCCGGCGTCGGTTATCCGTTTGCGGCTGACGTCATCCACCCAGGCGATACCGTGCTCGACATCGGCAGTGGGTCCGGAACCGACGCCCTGATCGCGGCGATGATGACAGGCCCGACCGGCGTGGTGTACGGGCTCGACATGACGCGGGCGATGCGGGAGAAGCTCGAACGCATTGTCGCGTCGAAGAACATCGGACACGTGCGCGTGCTCGAAGGGAATGCCGAACACATTCCGCTCCCTGACTCGAGCATCGACGTGATCACCAGCAACGGCGTCTTGAATCTCGTACCGGACAAACTGGCCGCGTTTCGCGAAATAGCGAGAGTTCTCAAGGCTGATGGTCGATTGCAGATCTCAGATATCGCACTTCGGGTGCCGGTATCGGAGCAGTCGCGCGCGGATCCACGGCTCTGGGCCGAGTGCGTGGTGGGCGCGATCACTGAAGATGACTACGTCTCGCTCCTGAGTTCCGCTGGTTTATCCGCTCAGGTGCTCCGCGATATGGATTATTTCGCTGGTAGCGTCAATGCGAGCACCCGTCGCGCCGCCCACTCGCTCGGTGCTCACGCCATCGTCATGCGGGGCGGCAAATCGCAGATGGCGCAATCGACACGATAGGTTAACGACGTGCAACACCGAGCTCGGCGAGCTTGGCGACGACGTCCTGGCCAGACGAACCAGGACTCACGTGCTTGTCGATATAGGTGATGCGGCCGTCGGTGCCGATATAAAAGGTCCACCGGGACGCAAACGGCTGGTCGCGATCGACGACGCCGTACGCGGTGGCGACGGTTCGCGTCGGGTCACTCAGAATCGGGTAATCCACGCCGAGCGACTGCGCGAAGGCTCGGTTCGTCTCCGGCGTATCGACACTGATCGTGAAATAGGCGACGTCGAAGTCTCGAATCTGGTCCCCACTCGCACGGAGTGAGCGGCACTGCGCCGTTCAACCTTCGGTGAACGCCTTGGAGAACCAGGCGAGGACCACGCTCTGCTGTCCGCGATAGCTGGCCAGGCTGTACTGCTTGCCGTCAGAGCCCGGAAGCGAGAAGTCCGGCGCCATGTCGCCAACGGCGAGCACACGAGCCGATGCG
>DATCXH010001145.1:0-3125 GCA_036565925.1 Vicinamibacterales bacterium | reverse complement strand
TGCATCGGGAATCGATTCCGGCAGCCGGATATAGACCTCGAGTTCGAGTGGGTCGGCGATCTCGTCCTGGAAGAAGGTCCCCGCACTCCGGTGCTGCGGATCAACGCGACGAAGCAGCTCGCTCTCGTAGAAGCCCAGGGTGATGCCGTGATAGCCCTGCCGCGCACCTGGTTCCCACGCCGGCTTCTGACGGGCGAGTACGATCGCCAGCCGATCGAGGTCAGTGACCAGCGCACGATCGAGAGGCACATCGAGCACGAAGAGACCAGCCTGGTGCGCCAGCAGCTGACGAACCGTAATCTGTGACTTGCCCTGCTGCGCAAACTCGGGCCAGTACCGGCTCACAGGGGCGTCGTAATCCAGCCAACTGCGGGAATGCGCCAGTGCCAGGGTCATCGCCGCAAGGCCTTTCGTGCTCGAGTGAATGAGCACCATCGTGTCGCGTTCCCAGGGCTCACCGCTCCGCTCGTTGCGAATACCTCCCCAGAGGTCCACCACCTTCTCGCCACGATGGTAGACGCAGCAGGCGCCGCCGAGCTCGTGACGACGGACGAAGTTGTCTACGAACGCGGTGCGCACCGGCTCGAAACCACGACTGACGTGGCCGTGAACAACCGTGCGGTCGACATCTGTGGCAAGCATTTGTGACGTGTATGAGCAACGGTCGTACCGCAAGGCCGATTTGTGATGCGGACGCCCAAACACGTTGCGTCTGACGTCGTAGATCCGCGATGGGAACGAGTTCACGCGCCGCGTGAACTTTTCGCCATCTGGCGTCTGACTCTGCGGGCCCATTCAGGGCGACGGCGCCGGCCAGCCGATCCGCCGCTGGCAGAACTTCTCGTTACCCGTCATGTGCCTTCTCCCGACGTGATCCTTGCCGGGTTGAGTGATATCGCGAACCAGTGGCGAAGCATCGCCGTGTTCTGGCACGCGTACGTGGCCGTGCTGCTGCTGTGGATCGTTGTGCGAGCGTGCCGCTCAGTTCGACTTCTGGGATGTCTGCTTGTGCTGCCGATAGCCTCGGTGAGCGTCGCGGCCTGGGCATCGCACAATCCGTTTAACGGTGCGATGTTTGCGGGATTGTCTATGGTGCTCGCCAGCATCGCGTACAACCTGCCCGAACAGCCGATCCAAATGGCATCCCGACGCTCCGTGCTGGTCGGCAGCATATTCGTGGCGTTCGGCTGGATCTATCCACACTTCGTCGACACCTCGCACTGGAGCGAGTATCTGATCGCTGCTCCGCTCGGGCTCTTACCCTGTCCGACACTCTCAGCGATCATCGGCGTGACTCTGGTCGTCAGTGGCCTATCTGTCGCGTGGAGCCGAACGCTCGCGACCGCAGGCCTCCTGTATTCCGCGATCGGCGTGATCCGGTTGGCTGTGTCGATCGACCTTGTTCTGTTTGCCGGTGCAGCGACGCTGATCGCGACCGTCGCGCATCGCGCTGCGAAGACTCCCGCGTCGCTGCGAATAATGAATGGAAGGCGGGTCTGAAGACCCGCCTCTACGATGGTTCCGTGGCGCTCCCGCTCTCTAATCGCCGATGCGCCGCGCGGCAAACCATCCCAGTCCGAAGGCGAGCACACAGCCCGCGAGGAACCCGGCGGTTGCAGCAACGCCCGCAGCCGCGACTGGACGACGACGAGCTTCGAGCTCGAGGCGTTCGGCAGCATGGTGTGCGACGTCGCGTGCATCAGCGACGGCTTGCCGGGCGTCGCGCACGACTCCCCGTGTTGTTTCTCTGAGTGCAGTGGCCATGACAGCCTCCTTTCTATGAGCCGGCGCGCGGCAGCGCGTCCGGCAATACGTCGACGATCAAATTTGCATCGACGTCCCACAGCAGCAGATCGTGATCGATGAGGCGATACTGAATGCCAGTGGGAAGCGCGGGCAGAGCCGAGAGCAGGACGAACGGCATCTCATGGGTGGCCCACTGCGGAAATCCCGTGTTGACCTCGGGGCGATAGCCGATCGGTATTTCGCAATCCTCATACAAGCCTTGCAGCATCCAATCGACATCAACCTCGCTTAGCGCGTCGGCGACGATGCGACGCAGCGCGTTGGCGGCTGACGGCTGAAAGATGTCGCCTGCCTTGGCATCCGGCCGTTCCGCTTTGATGGCCACGGCCAGATATGCGCGCCGGCCGAAGATGCTGGCCACGTCATCAGTTGCCTTCCACGGCGGTAAGACGGCGTCCACCCGTTGGTGGAGGTCGGCGTAGGCGGCAACTCTCTCCGCAAAGACCTGCACGCCATCGCGCCGGCCAACGGCCTGACCCGTTGCCGCACTGATACCTACCGAGCTCGCGGCGATGGCTGTGGCAACAAACACATGCGACCACACGCGGTTCATGGTGGCCTCCTTTTGATCGCTCGTACATCCAACCTTGCAGCAAGAGCATCGCCACCACTGGCATGCGCAGAGTCGTGACACGACGCAGGCGAGTCAATGAACGGCCGTGACCCAATGGGCGTTTTTCCTCGTCGTTGGGGAATAGCTCGTGGGCCCGACATCGGTGCGCCGGGCGGACTCGCCCGCTCACCAGTTCTCGAACGCGAGTCCGTTTGCGATCTCCGGCCACCGATCGCGTACGCGGTCCATCGTTGTGGAGCGCACGGAGGCAGGCGGTCCAGATGCATCAATCCGTAACCAGTTGATCGCGCCGGTGTCCTGTTTGCCCTGGAGCCGGACCACAGCGGCGTCTGCATCCGAGGCGTCGCCGCGTCGTTGTTCCGTACGCGGGATCAACACGGATTGGGGCGCATCGAGCCATATTCCGACGAAGGGCACTCCCGCAGCCGCGGCTACCTGCTCGGTGGCGTTACGATCCGCCGGTCGCGCGAACACTGCATCGACGACCACGCTGTGACCGGCGCGAAGGACACGTGTGGCGCGCTCCGCCACAGTGGCGTACACGCGCCGTGACATGTCGGCCGAATATCCTTGCGGACCGAGGCGCTCCAGCACAGGAACACCGGACAATTGCTTCCTTGTCTCGTCACTGCGCAGCACGACTGCGCCGGGGGCACCGCCGATCGCGGGCGCGACACTGAGCGCAAGCGTGGACTTGCCCGAACCCGACAAGCCGCCCACCGCGAACAGACACGGGCGTGGCGGA
>DATCXH010001143.1:0-2362 GCA_036565925.1 Vicinamibacterales bacterium | reverse complement strand
GGGCTGGAAGGCGTCTTCTTGAAGTGGATGATCGACGAGAACTTCGGTGCCCGTCATCACCGCTTCCTGTTCATCGAGTATCAGCCGGGCGTGAGCATCGCGCCCCACGATCACACGTTCGAAGAGGCGTATTTCATCCTGAGCGGTGAGGTCGAAGGCACAATCGATGGAAAGCCGTATCGTGCAAGAGCCGGCGACGTCCTGTGGACGGGCGTTGGCTGCGTCCACACGTTCGTCAACAACAGCACTGAGCCCGTGCGCTGGCTGGAGACCTTCTCACCGCAGCCGCCGAAGGAAAACGTCTTCCGGTTCGTGGCCGAGTGGGAGACCAAAGCCAGGGAGCTGGAGGGGACATCATGACCGCTCAGACGACGGGGCGTACGCGCCCCTACACCGGCGCCGAATATCTCGAGAGCATCCGCGATGGTCGTGAGATCTGGATTTATGGAGAGCGGGTCAAAGACGTCACCACTCATCCAGCGTTCCGCAACACGGCGCGCATGATCGCGCGCCTCTACGACGCGCTCCACGACCCGGCGAAGAAGGACGTGCTCACGACACCGACCGACACCGGCACGGGTGGCTTCACGCACCGCTTCTACAAGGCGCCGCACAATGCCGAGGAGCTCGTCGCCTGTCGTGACGCGATCGCCGAGTGGGCGCGCATTACGTACGGGTGGGTGGGGCGCAGCCCCGATTACAAGGCGGCGTTCCTGGCGACGCTGGGTGCCAACGCCGACTACTACGCGCCCTACGCCGACAACGCGCGACGCTGGTACAAGAAAGTCAACGACGAGGTCTCCTTCGTCAACCACGCCATCGTCAACCCGCCGGTCGATCGCGACAAGCCGCTCGACGAAGTGAAAGACGTGTACATGCACGTCGAGGAGGAGACCGACAAGGGCCTCATCGTCAGTGGCGCGAAGGTCGTGGCGACGACCTCGTCGCTGACGCACTTCAATTTCATCGCCAACAACGGCGCCCTGCCGATCAAGACCAAGCCGTTCGCGTTCGTCTGCATGGTGCCGACCGACGCCCCGGGCGTGAAGCTGCTGTGCCGTCCGTCGTACGAAATGACGGCGGCGGCGATGGGCACGCCATTCGACTATCCGCTCTCGAGCCGGATGGACGAGAACGACTCGATTTTGATCTTCGACAAGGTGCTGGTGCCGTACGAGAACGTCTTCGCGTACGGAGACATCGAGAAGGTCAACAACTTCTTCCCGCGTTCGGGCTTCCTGCCGCGGTTTATGTTCCAGGGCTGCACGCGTCTCGCGGTGAAAATGGATTTCCTGGCCGGGCTACTGCTCAAGGCGGTCGAGGCCACCGGCGCGAAGGACTTTCGCGGTGTGCAGGCGCAGGTCGGCGAAGTGCTCGCGTGGCGCAACCTGTTCTGGGGTCTCACCGATGCGATGGCGCGCACGACGATGCCGTGGACGCCGGGGTATGTGCTGCCGAATCTCGACTACGGCCTGGCGTATCGCGTGATGGCGAGCCTCGCGTATCCGAAGATCAAGGAGATTATCGAGAACTCTCTGGCCAGCGCGCTGATCTATCTGCCGTCGAGCGCCCTCGACTTCAAGGTGCCGGAACTAAGGCCGTATCTCGATCAGTTCGTGCGCGGCTCGAACGGCTATTCGGCCGAAGATCGCGTGAAGCTGATGAAGCTGATGTGGGACGCGATCGGCACCGAGTTCGGTGGGCGGCACGAGCTGTACGAGCGCAACTACTTCGGCAACCACGAGAGCATCCGCTTCGAGACGCTACTCGTCGCCGACGTGACCGGCGCGACCAAGCGCTATAAGGGCTTCGCCGAGCAGTGTATGGCCGAGTACAACCTCGATGGTTGGACGGTGCCGGATCTCATGCGCTCGGACGACGTCAGCGTCATCGCGAAGAAAATGACGCAACCCAAGACGACCTAGGGCCAATTGTCGTTCGTGAGTGAGCGACGTGACGATCATGTCGATTGACCCGCCGACCCTGAGGCAGACGGTCGGCCGTTTTGTCACCGGCGTGACGGTGATCTCGATGGAAGTAGAGGGCGAGATCCGGGCGATGACGGCGAACTCGTTCACGTCGTTGTCGCTCGATCCGCCGCTCGTGCTGTTCTGCCTCGGCAAAGACACGAAAGCCGGCCTGATGATTCACAGCTCGCCCGGCTTCGCCGTCAGCATCCTCAGTCAGACGCAGAGAGATCTCTCGTCCTATTTCGCCGGCCTGTGGCGAGACCCGGAGCCGCCGTCGTTCTCGTTTGTGAGCTGGGACGGTGGACCGCGGCTCGAAGGCTGCGTCGCAGCGATGGGCTGCCGCATTCACGCCATTCACGAAGGCGGCGATCATTGGATCGTCGTCGGCCAGG
>DATCXH010000778.1:0-3632 GCA_036565925.1 Vicinamibacterales bacterium | reverse complement strand
CGAGCGTCGCCGCCTGTGACCCTGAGTTGCCGCCGCTTGAAATGATCAGCGGGACGAACAGGGCGAGCACGACGGCCTTCGAGATCTCAGCTTCGAACACGCCCATCGCGGTCGCCGTCAGCATCTCACCGAGGAAGAGCGCGGTCAGCCATCCCGCGCGCTTGCGGACCATCGTGGCGAAGCCGATGGTGACGTACGGCTCGTCGAGTGCTTCCGAACCGCCAATGCGCTGGATCTCGCGCGTTGCCGCGGATTCGGCGACGTCCAGCACGTCATCGATCGTCACGATGCCGATGAGCATGCCGGTGGTGTCGGTGACGGGCAGCGCCGTGCGGTCGTACTGACGGAAGACGGCGACCGCGGCCTCTTGATCGTCCGGTGCCTTCAACGCGACGAAGCGTCGATCCATCAGTTCGGCGACCTGGCGATCGAGGGGCGCGAGGAGCAACTCTCGAATGCGGATGTCGTCGATCAACAATCCCTGCTCGTCCACGACGTAGATCACGTTCAGGGTTTCGCTGTCCTGGCCATGGGTCCGGACGTAGTCGAGCACCTCCCGAACGGACCACTGTTCGCGCACTGCGACATAGTTCGGCGTCATCAATCGGCCGACCGACCGCTCGGGGTACCCGAGCAGTGTCAGCGCGATCGAGCGTTCCGCCGGCGTGAGCAGCGAAAGCAGTTGACGGGTGACGGCCGCGGGCAGTTCCTCGAGGAAGAGGGTGCGGTCGTCGGGAGCCATGTTGTTCAAGAGAGCGGCGACGTCCTCCTGCGCCATGGTCTTGAGCAGCGCTTCCTTGGCATCGGTTGAGAGGTACTCGAAGACGCTGGCGGCATCCTTGCGGGGCAGCACACGGAAGACGAGGACCTGATCTTCGAGACTCAGGTCGGTCAGCAACACCGCCACGTCGCTGGCGTGGCGGTTCCGCATCATGTCGCGAAGGCGGGCGTAGTCTCGCGCACGAATTGCCGCCGCGAGCTCGTCGGCGGGTCGCGCCGTCTCGCGGATCGCAGCGAGCGCATCGTCGCGGTGTGGACCGGTGAGCTGTTGTTCCATTTGCGTTAGAGCGGCACGCACCACGTCGTGATGGTGGACGTGAGGGCCGATGGACTTGACGGCGTCGAGCCAGACGCGGTGGATCAGATCGAGATCGCGCGGCGACAGTGACGGTGGGTGCGCACCGAGGTGAAACGAATCCGAGCGTCCGCTCCGGTGGTAGATCACCAGACGGACATCGAGCGAGTCGGTCTTCTCCGCCTGTTCCCATGCTTCACCGAGAAGGTGCGCCTGATCGGCGATCGACAGGCTCGACGATTCGCCGACGAAGACGTCGGAAGACCCGAGCCGAAGAACCGTCGCGACGATGGCATCGGCAACGTTGCGTGCGGGAACGATCAGCAGACGTACGGAGCGACCGTAGCGCTCGGCGAGCGACGTCACCTCGTTGAACAACTGCCGTTCGTACTTCGTGGGTGCGCCCTCAGCACTGCTCTCGGCACCGGTGTCCGCGTCGAGCAGCCGCACGGTCATCACGACGACGTCTCGATCGCCGCCGGACTGAAGTGCGCCGGCCACGTGCGCCAGCGCGTGAGGGTTGCGAACGGGCGCGAGGATGTTGCCGGGACGCGCCTGCACTTGATCGAGCGACAGGTCTGCGGAGCGCAGCAGGTCGAAGGTCGCGTCGTCGATGTCGGCGATTGATGCGGTGCTCCGTCCCAGTAGGAACCAGCCGACCAGCATCGCTGACAGCGCGAGTGCCGCGATCGACGCACCGTCGCCGGCGACGACGGTGATCAGCGCGCACCCCGAGACGATGGCGGCGGCTCCGAAGAGTCCAACCGGAAGCTCGCCAGTGCGGAAGTGGAAGTTGATAGGCGTCTTGAACGACAGCTCGCCCGACCGTGACGGACGTAACCTGATGAGTGCCGCGATCGTGAGTGTGGCACTCGTGGCGATGCTGATGCCGTAGGCGTGTGCCAGCCACGGCACGTGTCCGCCGCTTGCGACCACCACCAGAATCAATGCGGCAGCGGTAATGTCCACCGCTCGTGCCGGAGTGCCGAAGCGGGTATGAAGCGACAGCAGCGTGCTCGACAACGCTTCGTCGACCGAGGCCCGGTGGAGGATCCGCTCCGCGTCGGTAAGCGCGTCATGCACGACGGGAATCAGCATGCATGCCGCCGCGAGTACGATGCCCACCGACAACACCTCGCGGCTCCAGCCTGCTGACGTAATGTGCTGAGCGAGACCGGCCAGCGGCGAATCAATCCACAGTGTCTGTTCTGTACCGGGCACGAGGATGGAGAACAACAGCGTTCCGACCGTTGTCACGAGCAACGAGAAGATCACGGTGAGGAGCGCCGTCCGGCGCAGCGTCGGCAGACGCGGCGGTGCGACATCGTACGCGGCGCGGCCCAGCGATTCTCCGCCGCCGAACATCGGCAGCGCGTGTGCGAAACCGATGAGAACGAGCAAGCCCATGCTGAAGAAGTCGGCGCTCGAGAGGTTCTCCGGGCGTGAGAACGCTGGAATGACAGTCGACGCTCCGTGACGCAGGAGCGAGATGAGGCCGACGGCCATCGTGATGGTGAGGATGCCGATGCCCACCCACACGGCGCGGGCGGCGATGTCGGCATCGAGACTCCGGCCGATTCTCAGCCGCAGCCATAGCAATCCGATGATGACCGCTGCGAGCAGCGTCGCGAGTTCCTCGGCGCTGACCGAGCCTTCCAATCGCACGCCCGCCACGCCTTGTACGGCCACGTCGGCGGCGTAATGACCCACGACAATCGACGCGAGCGCGCCGATCAGCAGACGTTCAACGAGCGTCAGCGCCAGCGCGGCGCGAGCGGCGCGCGGTCCGAAGGCCTGCCGGGAACGGCCGGCCAGCCCGCCGGGGATGAGCAGCGCCCAGCTCTCGATGTCGATCGCGCGCAGCGCGATTGCCACGAGTGTCGCAGCCAGCACCAGCCACCACGCCGACGCGCCAAGCATCGGCGCGATCACGCCGGCGATGAAAAAGGCGCCGATACCGAGTTGAGACAGCGGTGCCGCCGCGGCCTTCCATGCCGACACGAGCGGCACGAACGCCGACGAAGAGAGCACGACGCGGATCGGATGCCGCGCTCCGAAATGAGCAGGCGGAGGCACGTGTCGTTCCGAGGGCACTCGGACTGATGATAGCCCTCAACAGTTTCACGTGGCTTGCGTCACGATGACTTTGCCGCGAGCGATCAGCAGAAGAACCGGATACGCAGGCTCATCGCTGATACCAGAAGACGTCGTCGTAGCGCTGCGCCGTGTGCGCGACGCGCAGGTAGGAAGCGGTTGGCCGTAGCGGTGTCGTGGGCAGGACAGCGGTATTCGTCACAAACAGACCACCGGGCCTGAGCATTGCCGCGACATTCGCCGTTGCCAGCGCCTGCTCGAAGACGTCGTAGTAGACGAGCACATTCGTCGCCACAATCAGATCGAACCGTTCGTCCTCGGGTAGCGATAGCCGATCGACGACGACATTGAGGTCGCGTGGGACGATCGATGCGACGACAGCAGGCTGGATCCGCACCGCGCGCGCCTTGGCGACGCCGGCGGACGCCGGTGCCGGCCCCGCTACTACCTCGCTGCCAATAGT
>DATCXH010001121.1:0-3273 GCA_036565925.1 Vicinamibacterales bacterium | reverse complement strand
AAGCGGCTCGCGCAGCCATTACGTACCGACGTCGCAAACGGCGCCGCGGTCTCAGGTTCGGCGGCAATGATCTGCGTGTCGGGTTTCAGCGCTTTCACCGCTGACGCCACGCCGCTCAGGAGTCCGCCGCCACCCACGGCGCCGACAATCGCGTCTACGCGTGGCAGGTCCTCGATGATCTCGAGTCCCAGCGTCCCGTTTCCAGCAATGAAGCGGTCATCGTCGAAGGGATGTATGAATCGGCCACGCATGCGCGAGGAGGCGTGAGCTTCCACCGTCTGCCAGCATTCGTCATAGGTGGCCGGCACAATCGTCGCGCCGAACCGGCGGATCGCGTCGATCTTTGTTCGGGGTGCCGTATCGATCACCATCACCGCTGACGGGATCCCAGCGTGCCGAGCGGCCAGCGCCACGCCCTGCCCGGCGTTTCCGGCGCTGACGGTCCACACGCCCTCGCGCCGCTCGTCGTCGCTGAGCTGCCGGACGGCGTTGTGCGCGCCACGAATCTTGAACGACCCAATGGGTTGCAGTGCCTCGAGCTTGAGGAAGATCTCGGTCGCGGCGGAAAGGCCGGGTGCGTCAGGCAGCTCCAGGCGGATCAACGGCGTGCGAACAACCAGATCGTAAACACCGCGCGCAGCGGCCTGAATATCGCGGAGCGGAATCTCACGCACTCGGGAACGAGCATGCTAACTCGTCGCCGGAGAATGCTCAATGCATTGGGGATTGCTGTGCCGATGGTGTATGCTGAGGGTTCCGCATGGCTAGAAACGCACGACCAACCGCCGCCAAGCGCGAGCGCGAGAAAGCGCTGATTGAACGTCGCCAGCAGAAAGCGGCGCGGCGTCAGGACAACAAGGTCAAGAAGCAGAACGACGTATCGGCCGGGGACGGCGATCCGGATATCGCCCACATCAAACCCGGTCCGCAGCCGCTCGCCGACTGGCAAATCGAAGAGTAGTTGGTGGCTGGTGGTTGTAGTCAGTGGTTAACGCTTCACCAGCAAGCGCCCACCGACCATCCGTACCACCGTTAACCACCAACCACTAACTACCAACCGTTCTAATTCGCCGCGAAACAGTAAAGCAGGCCCGCGCCGCCGGTCGCCACCAGGTTCGGCTGGCTGCAGCCGCGCGATCCATGCGCCGAGTTCCACGAGGAGTTACCGCCGCCGGTTCGATCGTGGTGGCCGAGCATCACGCTGCCCTGACCGTCAGCGTTGCTCGAGTAGCCCTTGCACGTCGTGTCCATGTCACCGGCAATCGCCCGACCCGTCGAGTCCGATCCGGTCAGGATGTCATGCTGGTTCGGCATATCACCGACGCCATTGACCGTCGCGCCCTTCTCGGTCAGCGCGAAGGTCTTGTTGATGCTGTTGCGATCGCGCTGCACGTCGCCGTGCAGATCGGCCACGTTGTTGGCGATCAGCTGTCCGCGCGCGTTGTACCACGGACCGGCGCCGATACGGTCGCGTGCATTCACCGCCGGCTGGCCACCCTGAGCCGGCATGCTCAGATACGCGCGCCACGTGCGTCCGGGTGGCGTGGGAAGTCCGCCGCCCTGCGCCATCTGCGCGCAGTACGCGTCGGCACCAGCGAGTCCGCCGTAGTTGGCGCCGTCACCCTTACCCACGCTGGTGATGAAGAATGACGCTGGTCCTGCCGGACCGCCACGGCCAGGTGCGGCACCCCCCGGACGACCCTGCGCCGGTGCCCCGGCAGCCGGCTGCTGAGGCGCCTGAGCGTATGTCACCAACGTCCCGAGCGCGGCGACGGTCATCACCGCGAGAACGTATTGCATCCTGCGCATCTCGTATCCCTCCCACTCATTTGAGCGCGGCTTTCGCGCGATCGCGGCCACCGCAGCAGATGTGAAGAGCTCTGCCTGACTTCGGCTCTGTTCTACCGTCTATGACCGGTATTCGTTTACGCCGTAGACTGTAGGACCTGATTTCGAGCCGGACGAAGGCTCGCTAAGGTAGCACAGGACGAGAGATGCCGAGGTGTGTGCTGATCGCGCTGGTTGTTGCGCTCCTGGCGGCTGGACGCGCGGCGATCGGGCAATCGATTTCGGCGGACCAGACCGTCGACCGCCTGAGCGACTACGTCGAGCAGTACTACACGCGCGCGCAGAGCATCGTCACCAACGAGTCGGTGACGGTGCAGCGCCTGAACCGCGATCTGTCGTTTGATGGGTTCGCGCGGCGGCTGGAATATGAGCTGCGCGTCGAATGGGATCCGAGCGTTGATGCCGACGAGTCGCCAGCCAAAGTCACGCGACAGTTGCTCACGGTGAATGGCAAGCCACCCAAGAAGGGCGACAAGCCCGAATGCATGGATCCGAAGAGCGTTTCCCCCGAGCCGCTCGCCTTTCTCCTCCCGGATCGACGCCACAAGTATGCGTTCACGAGCGTCGGCGTTGGTCGTGTGGACGGTCGGGAAGCGGTGATGGTCGACTACCGTTCTCTCGAACCCGGCAAGCCCATCGTTGAATGGACCGACGACTGCGTCAGCGTGGACGTACCCGGCCGGTGGCGGGGACGGCTGTGGGCCGAACCGGAGACGGCGACCATCGTTCGCATGGACGAGCAGTTGATCGGCATGGTCGATCTGCCGATCCCCCGCAAGCATCAGCAGATCAACGGCGCCCTGTTCCTGACGCTCGAGCGTGCCGACATGTCGATTCGCTATCGTGCCGTGCGATTCAGCGATCCGGATGAGACCCTGATGCTTCCCGCGGAGATTACCTCGTCATCGATGTGGCGCAACGGTGGATCGCCGGGTAATCGTGTGACGCAATCGTTCAGCAACTATCGGCGCTTTGTGACCGCCGGCCGGATCATCCGATGAAAGGGTGCCGCTGATATGGCGACGATGGGGAGTCCCTCGGCGAACGCAGACACGTTGATCGCGCGCGCGGCGTCTGTGCGGCCGATTCTCGAGCGCAACGCCGAGAAGACCGACTCACTCCGTCGTCTCGCCGACGAGAACGTACAGGCACTGAAGGACGCCGGTCTGTGTCGGTTGATGGTGCCGGCCAGATTTGGCGGTCATCAGACGAGCGTGCGCACGTACATCGACGTGATGGCCGAGCTCGGGCGAGGCTGCGGCTCGACGTCGTGGGTGGCATCCCTGATCAACGTTTGCGCGTGGCTGGCGTCGCTGTTTCCTGAGCGCGCGCAAACCGACATCTGGGGAGCCAATCCCGATGCGTGGGTTGCAGGATCACTCGCGCCGAACGGCGAGACGGTGCCGGTCGATGGCGGGTGGCGAG
>DATCXH010001113.1:0-6760 GCA_036565925.1 Vicinamibacterales bacterium | reverse complement strand
CCTTGCACCGACGTCGAAGAACCCTTGCACCGACAAGCGTCAGCCGCTTCGCACCGACCCGCCGAAGGCGTCCTCGCACCGACCCGCGTCAGGCCCCTCGCACCGACAAGGCGAAGCCTGATTGCACCGACACGCGATAGTTCCTTGCACCGACAAGCCGAAGGGTCCTTGCACCGACATCGAAGAACCCTTGCACCGACAAGCGTCAGCCGCTTCGCACCGACCCGCGTCAGGTCCCTTGCACCGACAGACCGAAGGGTCCTTGCACCGACAAACAATAGTTACTTCGCACCGACATCGAAGAACCCTTGCACCGACAAGCGTGAGAGGACTTGCGCCGGGTCGTTCCAGTCCTTCCGACGCTATCCCTTGAACGCCCGGACGGGAAGGAAGTAGAAGCCCAACGCAAGGATCATGTAGACGGCGAGCAGTTGTACGCCTTCCATCCAGTGTGTTTCGCCGTCATGGGCGATGAGCGTGATGGTGAGCACGGCGATCCCGACTGCCACCAACTCGAACACCGTGAACAACAGATCCATCGGCGCAGGCGAGATGACGTAGCTGAGAAAAACCAGCGTCGGTGCGACGAACAGCGCAATTTGTGTCGACGAGCCGACGGCGATGCCGATCGCCACGTCCATCTGGTTACGCGCGGCCATCTGGACCGCGGAGTAATGCTCCGCGGCGTTGCCGGCGATGGCCACGATGATGACGCCGATGAAGAGTTCGGACATGCCGAGCGCGCGCGCGGCTTCCGAGACCGAGCCGACCAGCAGTTCACTCATCCACGCCACGCCGATCGTCGCGCCGCACAGCATCGCGACCGCAGGCCAGACGCCCTCTGCCGCGTGGTCGTTCCGGTCGGATGCGTAGAGACCCCGATGGGTCTTCAGCGTGAACACGAGACTGGCGACGTAGGTGACGAGCAACACCACCGCGATCTCGGTATCGAGCGTCAACTCCACTTCGCTGCCCCGCGCTTTGGCGAGCGAGTGAAACACCGCTGGGACGGTCAACCCGATCGCGCTGAGCAGGAGCATCGTCGAGCCGAGGCCCGCGGCAGTACGGTTGAAGCGCTGGACTGGGGGATGCTTGATGCCGCCGACCAGCGCACACAGACCGAAGACGAGCAGTACGTTGCCGATAATCGAACCGGTCAGTGAGGCCTTGACCAGGTCGGTGAGCCCGCGCCGAAGCGCCAGCGCGCCGATGATCAACTCGGCGGCGTTACCGAATGTCGCGTTCAAGAGCCCGCCGACCCCACTGCCCAGACGGGCGGCGAGTGTTTCCGTCGCGCGTCCGATATAGCCTGCCAGCGGGAGGATTGCGACGGCAGAGGCGGCAAATATGACCGTGTGATGCTCCGGGGTCAGCAGTTTGAGTGCTGCTGCCGCTGGGATGGCAGCCAGGAGGAGAAGCGACGGACGGAAGAAGCCGAGATGCGTGCGGAACGGCCGTGCATGTTCCACGCCACGCTCAGCATCATCCTTGCAGGTCATCGTTGTGGAGGGCACGCCCATGAGCAACCCAACACCAAGGGATTACGGAGACACCGAACGAGCGATGGGCGTTGCGTACAGCGTGATCGGAACCGTTGCACTCGGCGCCGCAGGCTATGCCCTCGACGGGTGGCTGCACACCCGTCCGTGGCTTGCTGTTGCTGGTCTTGTCCTGGGCGCGGTGATCTCGTTGATTGGCGTGCGCACGTTGATTCGCGACGGCTCCGGTTCTTAGGGGACTGCACGGAACTGCGCTAAAAACTCGTAGTAGACTGGCCGTTCGTCTTCACGCGAGCTCAGTCCCAGCTGAGCTGAGCGTGGGATTTGTGTGTGTCGCGGCGTCTTCGCGCTCGTGTCGAGAGCGCGTCCGTTAGGTCTGATGGACACCATTCTCGTTGTCGACGATTCCCCGACGATTCGCCGTATGGTCCGCGCCGCGCTCGGATCGCTGGACGGCGTCACCTTCAGAGAGGCGGGCTCCGGGCTGCACGCCATCGAAGTCCTTGGCATGGAGCCGGTGCAAGTGGTCGTGCTCGACCTGAACATGCCGGACATGCACGGCCTCGACGTGATCCGTTTTCTCCGATCGCACGATCGCTATCGCGACCTTCCCGTGATCGTGTTGACGACCCGCGGCGACGAGAGCAGCAGACACGCGGCGCTCGACGCGGGCGCATCGGCGTACTTGACCAAGCCGTTCATGCCCAGCGCGCTCCTGTCGTCGGTGCGCGAACTGCTGGACGCGCGCCTGCCACGCGGACGATAGCGCATGTCCACTCCCGATCGACCGTTCGCCGACGTCTTCATGGACGATTACTTCGCCGAAGCCGATGAGCATATGGTCGCGGTGCGACGAAGCCTGCTGGCGCTGGAAGGCGCGCTGGGTTCGACGTTGCCTTCGTCCGCGCTCGAGGAACTGTTTCGCAGCTTCCATTCGGTGAAGGGCATTTCAGCCATGGTCGAGTTGCGCGAAGCCGAATTGCTCGCGCACCACATGGAGAGCTGTCTAAAAGCCGTACGTCAAGGCAGCCTCATGTTGACCAGCGGCAATTTCGAAGTGCTGGTGGACGGCGTCCGACTGCTCGAACACGTCATTGCCACACGTCGAGCGTCGGCCCCTCAGCCATCAATCGACGCGATGGTCAAGCGACTCGAAGCACTCGAAGAGAGCGGCAACCCGCGACCTCGCGACACTGCGTCCGCCGCCACCGCCATCACTGCACAGACCGCGGCGTCGCCTGCCTCCCACGCTCCGCGGCGCCGATGGCGAGTGACGTTCGTACCGTCGCCACACCTGGTTGAACGCGGCATCAAGATCGATACCGTCCGTGCGCGGTTGATGCAGATCGGCGATGTGCAGAGCGTCACGCCCATAGTGCTGCCCGGCGGGGGAATCTCATTCGAGTTCGATTTACAGACCGACGACAAAGCACAACTCGACCGATGGAAGGACGACGGTCTCGCATATGAGCCGTTCGAGCCGGCCGCACCGACGGAAACCGCGGTGAATGATGGCAAGGTCGGCGCATCTGAGGAACGGCCGCTTCCCGATCTCACGTTGGCGGGATCGTCGAACGTCGTCCGTGTCGATCTGACCAGGCTCGACGATCTGATGCGGCTGGTCGGCGAGATGGTCGTCACGCGGTCGCGACTCGAGGACACCTTGCGGCGCGTCGAAGCGCACGTGCCATTTCAGGAATGGCGCGCCCTGCAGGATCACAGCGGGCGGCTCGAACGAAGTCTTCGGGACCTCCGCGAGGGCGTGATGCGAGTGCGCCTCGTGCCGGTCGGCGAGATCTTCCGGCGAATGCCGTTCGTCGTCCGCGATCTGGCGCGCGACAATCACAAGCGCGTCAACCTCGAGCTCACCGGTCAGAGCACCGAGATCGACAAGTTCCTCGTCGAGCGAATGATGGATCCGGTGCTGCACCTGGTGCGCAATGCGATCAGTCATGGCATCGAGACGCCAGAGGTGCGGGTCGCTGCTGGCAAGCCCGCCGAGGGCACGATTCGACTCGGCGCGGCGAGCGCGGGCGAGACTGTGATCCTCGAGATCGCCGACGATGGCAGCGGCATTGACGTGGCGTCGGTGACGCGGCGCGCCGCGGTCATGGGCCTGGTGACACCAGAGGGCGACCTCGATTCACGCGCGCTGCTGGACATCATCTGTTCGTCGGGATTCTCGACGCGCGCCGAAGCCGATCGCGCGAGCGGTCGTGGTGTCGGGATGGCCGTCGTGCGCGACACCGTGGAAGGACTCGGCGGCGTGTTGACGGTCGAATCGCGGCCCGGCCGCGGCACGACATTTCGGATGACGTTGCCGCTGACGCTGGCCATCACCGACGCGATCATCGCGCACGTGGGCGATCACATCTTTGCGGTGCCACAGAACGCGATCCGCGAAGTCATCGAAGTGGACGCCACACTGCTGCACGCGTTCGAGCACAACGAGCTGATGCCGTATCGCGGCGGAACGCTGCCGATGGTGCGCCTGTCCGAGATGTTCTCGATCCCGGCGGCGAAGCGTCCGCGCCATCACGCCATCGTGGTCGGCGCCGGCCCGGCCGCGATTGGCCTGATCGTCGATCGGATTGCCGGCCAGCGTGAGGTGGTGGTGAAGACGATTACCGATCCGTTGATTCGCGTCGACGGTGTTTCCGGCGCAACCGAGTTGGGCGATGGCCGTGTCGTGCTGATTCTCGACGCCGCGGCGTTGAGCCGGACACGGCGGCAGCAGACGCGCGTGATCACAGGAGTGTCGGCATGAGCGAGACCAGCGTTGCGGTTCCCGAGGCCGCGTCCGCAGCGGCGCAAACCTACATCCTGTTCGGAGTCGCGGGGACGACCTACGCGCTCAAGAGTCAGCATGTCCTGCACATCGAGATGCTCGAGCACGTGACGCCGGTCCCGAACGCGCCTGCCTTCGTCGAAGGTGTGGTGTTCTCGCGCGGGCAGGTCGTGCCGGTGATCAATCTGCGCGCGCGATTCGGCTTCGAACGTGCGGCAATGACGCTGCGCAGCCGTCTGCTCGTCGTGCAGCACGAAAGCCGGAGAGTCGGGCTGCTCGCCGACGAATCCCGCGAGTTCATTCGCATCAGCGATGCGGCGATCAAGCCGCCGCAGGAAGCGATCGGCGGGCTGAGCGGAAACTATCTCGACGGTGTGGCGACGTTGGGTCAACGCATCGTGCTGGTGCTGAACGTACGGGACATCGTCGAGACGATGCCCACGGGGTTGGCGTGAATGTAGTGTCCGGCTTCAGCCGGACCTGAAGAGAGCGTCTAAGGAGAACGACAATGGCAGTCAGCAACGGCAACGGTCACGGCGTGCGCGCGTCGCAGGAGGTGCTGCGCGACGAGGCGAGCCAGATCACCAGTGCGGTGTCGCGCATCGTCGAGATGACCGACCAGGTCTCCGAGGGCGCCGACGCGCAGATTCGTTCGCTCGACAACGCGTTGAGCGGTCTGAACCAGATGACGACCTCGCTCAAGGACACGGCAACGCAGGCTGCCTCGGTCAGCATGTCAACCGAGAGTCTCGTGTCGTCGATCAACGAGGTCGCCGCGTCGATCGAGCAGGTGACGCGGAGCTCGCAGAGTCTGACCGGGTTCGTGCGCCAGACAGCGTCGACGATTCGCGAGAGCAACGAGTCGCTGCAGCGGACGACCACGACCGCCAACGACATGGCGAGCGCGGCGCAGCAGGTCACCACGTCGATCGCGCAGATCAGTGCCTCGGTGAAATCGACGAGCTCCGATACGCAGACATTGACGTCGTCGGTGAACGAGACGGCGGCGGCGATCGAAGAAATGACGCGATCGGTGCAGGGCGTGGCGATGAACTCCGACGAACTGGCGGCGTCGTCGGAAGAGACCTCGTCCGCGATCAACGAGTCGGCGGCGTCGATCGAAGAAGTGACCGCGATGATCGAGAGCCTGGCGACGAGCGTCGAGCAGAACGGCGCCTCGACCGAGCAGCTGGCCAGGTCGGTGCAGGCTGTGGCCAAGAGCGGGCAGCAAATCAGCGAGGCGGCCAGCGGCGCCGCGACCAGCGCGACCGAGCTCGATCGCACCAGTCAATCCGTCGCCTCGCTCGCCAAGGAGGCCGAGGAGATCACGAAACGCGCCAGCCAGGAGGGCAAGGAAGGTGGCGCCAGCGTGCAGCGCTCCATCCAGGGTTTCGCGAGGGTCAAGGACTCGATGTCGCAGTCAGCCACGGTGATTCGCGAGATGGGGAAGCGGGCCAGCGAGATCAACAGCATCGTCGACACGATCGATCTGATTGCGGAGCGCACCAACCTGTTGTCGTTGAACGCGTCGATCGAGGCCGCCCGAGCCGGAGATGCCGGGCGCGGGTTTGCGGTCGTGGCCGAGGAGATTCGCAATCTCGCCGATCGGTCGGCCAAGGCGACCTCCGATATCGCGGCGATCATCAGGGCACTGCAGGAAGTGGCGCGGGAAGCCGTCGATGCCTCGAATGAAGGCTTGCGTGTCGTCGATCAGAGCAACGCGCAGGCGGAAGAAGGGGCCCGCGGTCTGGCCAAGATCCTCGACGGCGTCAACGAGGCGGGCCGGGTGGTCAGCCAGATCGCCCGCGCCAGCGACGAACAGCGAGAGGCCGCGAGGAACGTCATCGGCGCGATTTCGGGCACCGTGGATCAGGCGCGGCAGATCGCCGCGGCGACCGAGGAGCAGGCCAGGTCGGTGACCACCCTGGTGCAGACCAATACCCAGGTTCGGAAGACGGCGCACGAGGTCAACAAGGCGATGGCGGAGCAGTCGCGGGCTGCCCGGGACATCATCAAGGCCGCCCAGAACACCAAGGAGCAGGCATCGCAGGTCAGGAAAGCGACGCAACAGCAGGCCAAAACCGCCGCCGAGATCGCCCGGGCGGCCGAATCGATGCGCCGAGGAGCGGCGAACACGACACGCGCGCTCGCCGAGCAGACCACTGCCAGTGAGGAAATTGCCAAGGCGGCCGCGGAATTGCATCGGACGATCGCCGCCACGACCAAGGCGATCAACGAACAGGCCGCCAGTATGAACCAGATCAGTGCGGCGGCCGACGGCATGAGCACACAGGCCGAGCAGGTGTTGCGTGGCGCATCCGATCAGGCGCGCGCCATGCGTTCGATGACGACCGACGTCCAGAACACGGCGCAGCTGATTAAGTTGATTTCCAAGGCGAACCTCGAGCACTCGTCGGCGGCCGCGGTGCTGCTCGGTTCGGTCTCCGAGATTCGTCAGATCACCGATCGCAAT
>DATCXH010001092.1:0-2180 GCA_036565925.1 Vicinamibacterales bacterium | reverse complement strand
CAGCGGCTGCAGGTCGCCCAGAGTCAGTCGCCGCATCAGGTGCAGTGCTGCTTCCTTCCCCTCGACCTCGCCGGCATGGATGTTGGCCATCACCAGGACGACGGGCAGGCGTGACGATCGCGCAGGTGGTGCAGAAGCCGGTGGATCGCCGACGACGACCAAGGGCAGATCGCGGCCTTCCTCGGATTTACCAAACATCTCGACATGCACACGCGGCGTGTGTTGGGCGAGCGCGTCGACAAACGCGCGGACGTCGTCGTATCGGCTTGTTTCCTCGTAATGGGTCTTCTCAGCGCGTGTCTGTGGTGGCGCAGCGGTCATAATGGGTTCGGTTCCGCAGCCGCTTGTCAAACCAATGCAGAGGGCGAGGACGGGCAGCGCGTCGCGGGCACTCATCGGTGCCTGTCATTGTGCACCGTGTGAGGGTCCGGCTGCCGCCTTCGCGCTCAGCGCTTCCGCGCCCAGGAAAGCCGGTCACGACATCGTATGAATGTCTGCTCTCGCGAGAGTCAGCGCGCGGACCTCTTTCGCGCCAGCATCCCTGAGGACGTGCGCACAGGCGTCGAGTGTGGCGCCAGTCGTCCGCACGTCGTCCACGAGCACGACGATCCGTTGCGCGATCATCGTCTGAATCACCTCGCGTCGCAGGAACGGTGAGAGGCGAAATGCGCCGCGCACATTGCGGCGGCGCGCGCCCGCGGCAAGGCCGGTTTGCGGCGCGGTCATTCGACGTCGCCACAGCGCATGCACGACGGGAATCGGCAATGCTGCCGCGAGATCGGCCGCCTGATTGAAGCCACGGTGTAGCCGGCGCCACGGGTGCAGAGGCACAGGCACAACACACGAGGCTTCTGCGAAGAGATCACCGCCCGCATCACGCAGCAATCGGCCGAGTGGACGTCCGAGTGAGCGGCGTGCGTCGTACTTGAACGCGTGAATGATCTGCCGCAGTGCGCCATCGTAATCTCCGGCGGCGCGCGTGACTTCGATCGAAGTGGGCGGGCGTCGCCTGCAGGCCGGGCACATGGCGCGCGGCGGATCGAGGACACGCCAAGAGGGCAGCATGCCCCCGCACGTCCGGCAGAACGGTGGGATCAGACGAGTGACGCTGGACCAGCAGTCGGGGCAGACGGGGCCATCGAGTGGGCGTTCGAGCACGCGCGCACACGAGGCGCATGCCGGTGCGAGGACGACGGCAACCAGCGCGTTGGCAGCGGCGACGAGCGTGTCACGGGTGCGCCTCGTCGGCAAACTCGTGCCGCTCGGCGTTGCCCCAGAGCCGCTCGAGTCCGTAAAACGTCCGGCACTCACGGCTGAAGACGTGCACGACGAAGTTGAAGTAGTCGAGCAGAATCCATTCCGAACGGTCCACACCTTCCGTCAACGCCGGCCGCTCACCGAGCTCGTTCTTGAGAGTCTCGCGCACCGAATCGGCGATCGCCGTGATCTGACGAGCGTTGTTGCCGGTGCAGATGACGAAGTAGTCGGTGAAGCCGCCGGCATTGCGCAGGTCCAGCACGATGACGTCCTGAGCCTTTTTGTCGCGCGCGGCGCGGACCGCGGTGGCCACCGGCTTGGGCAGTTTCGCCGCAACGCGTTTGGTGGTTGTCCGCGCGCGTGGACTCCGAGTCGGGCTCTTCGTCGCACTACTTCGAGATCGCTGTGTCTTGGCCATGCAAGTCGTTTACCGCTCCGTACAAATGATGCGCGGCGATGTGCCGCGCCACCGCGGCGGGAACGAGGTCGTCGATGGATTGCTGCGCTGCGAGGCGGGCGCGGATGGTGCTCGATGAGATGTCGCGCGTGCGCGCCTCCACGAGATAGATAGACGTACCAGATGCAGCGGACGTTTCGTCGGGGGAGCGCAGTCGGCTTCGGAGTGCCGGTGTTCTTGCGGTCGCCGCGTCGAGCGTTGTGCCCGGGCGCGCCATCACGACGAAGTTAGCCGCGTCGAGGACCGTCGGGAACTCACGCCAGGTGGCAATTTCTGCAAACGCATCACTGCCGAGAATGAAGAAAATCTGCGATGGCAGCCATCCTTGACGCGACACGCCGCGAAGCGTGTCGGCTGTATACGACGGTCCGGTTCGCGTCAGCTCCATATCCGACGCACGCAGTGTCTCGTCACCTTGAATGGCGAGTGCGACGAGCGCGAATCGATGGAACCCCGATGCGAACGG
>DATCXH010000172.1:0-3627 GCA_036565925.1 Vicinamibacterales bacterium | reverse complement strand
GATCGCGCTCATCTTGCGGCGCTTGAGGATGTCGGTCAGTGAGAAGCCGGCGTCGGCGTTGGCCGGAGCGACGAGATCGTAGACGTTCGACCAGTCCTGGGCCCAGATGTTGCCGAGCAGGTGCGCCGGCAGCGGCCCTTTCTGCGGCACGACGTCGCCGTACTTCTGATGCAGCTTCATCCGCACGTAGGCGTGCAGCTGCAGGTACAGCGGGCGTACTTGATCCCAGAGGCGATCGAGCTCCTTGGTGAACGCGTCGGGCGGCATGTCGTATTTCGCGCGCCACATCGCGCCCGTGTCGGCGAACCCGAGTTCCTTCGCGCCCTTGTTCGAGAGCTCGGCGAACCGCTGATAGTCCTTCCTGATCGGCGGCGAGATCGTGTGCCAGCCTTCCCACGCGGCGCGTATCTCTTTCTCGTTGCGCGACGTGGCCATCAGCTTGGTGATGTCGTCGATGTTCTTGCACGAGTCGGTCCTGGCCGGATCGGGGCACCACTTGCCCTTGCCGTACACACCGCGCATCGATGACACGAGGTTGGTGAGCTCCTCCGACTCTTTCGGATCGGATGGCGTGGCCAATACCAGCGACACCTTCAACAAATTGAGCTGGCGACGCTGATCGGCAGGGACGTCAACGCTGTCAAAGCGGACGGCCTGCTTGGCCCATCGCGACGCGGCGTCGGAAATCGCCTGCGTGGCGCGCGCGTCCAGGGCCTCGGTGTCCACAGTAATGAAATTCTGGGCGACCCATCCCGCGCGGCCGGCGTCGAGCGCCAACCGGTCGAGCGTGGTGTTCACCTCGTCGAGAAACTTCTTCGCATCCTGCGCAGTCGGTGCGGCCGTCGAGGCCTGACATCCGGCGATGACGACTGCGATCGAGAGCGCAAGAGCGGCGGCGACGAACAGGCGGTGCAGCACGATGAGTCCTCCTGGGGGGATCATATAGCTCACAGAGGCGGCGGACTCCTCTGTGCTTTGTGTTGAAAGACTCAGTGATCTCCGTTCCCCGTGGGCCCATCCGACACGAGCCGGTGTCCAACTTTCCAACCGGCGGGACGAACGCGTCCCTGGAGGCGGACATGCCCCTGCACAAACATCACGGCGCGGATCGCGTCGTCCACAGTGAGCTGCCGCGCGCGCATGCGGCGATGAACATCACCCCGATGATCGACGTGTTGCTCGTCCTGCTCGTGATCTTCATGGTGACGCTGCCGCTCAATCAGCGTGGCGTGGACATTGCTGTGCCCCGGGACACGACACCATCTGCGCAGCCGCCACGCGCTTACAACATCGTGCTCGAATACACGAGAGACAAGCGGCTCTCCATCAACAGACAGGACGTCAACCTTTCCGAGCTGGGCGAGCGCCTGCGTGATCTCTACGACGATCGTGCCGACAAGACGATGTTCGTGATGGCCGCAGGCAGCTTGCGCTACGGCGACATCGTTGAGGTGATTGACGCCGCAAAAGGAGCCGGCGTGACGCGCGTCGGCATCGTCACGGAGAGGATGCGCGGCATCAACCGCTGATAGAATGCCTGCGTTCGGGAGGCATTCATGAAACGACAGTTCGTGCTCGGCATGTTGTTCGCGGCCGGTGCGCTCACGATGTCCGTCAACGCGTTGCAACAGCCGCAGGCCGGAGCCGGTCAGCCGGCGGCGCGCGTGGTCGAGGTCGATAAGCTCAAAGACAACCTGTACATGATGCGCGGGGGCGGTGGGAATAGCGCCGTGTTCATCACGTCCACCGGCGTCGTCGTCGTCGATACCAAGAACCCGGGTTGGGGACAGCCACTCCTCGAGAAGATCAAGTCGGTCACTGACAAGCCGGTGACGATGATCATCAACACGCACACGCACGGTGACCACGTGAGTGGCAACGTCGAGTTCCCCGCGACGGTGGAAGTCGTCACACATGCCAACACCGCCAAGAACATGCAAGAGATGCGTTCGCCGACGGGCATCACGCCGGCTCCAGGCACTCCGGCCAATATCTTCAGGGACAACAACGGCCGCGGCTTGCCGAAGCGGACTTTCACCGACAAGATGAACATCGGCAAGGGTGCCGACGCCATCGAGTTGCACTACTTTGGACGCGGCCACACCAACGGCGACGCGTGGGTGATCTTTCCCGCGCTGCGCATGATGCACGCCGGCGACATCTTCTCGGGCAAGAACATCCCGCTCCTCGATGCGAACAACGGCGGCAGCGGCGTCGAGATCGGAAAGACGCTGGCCAAAGCCGCAAGCTCGGTGAAGAACGTGGACTCGATCATCACCGGTCACAGCACCGTGATGACGATGGCCGACCTGCGTGAGTACGCACAGTTCAACGACGACTTCGCCAACGCGATCCGCGAAGCCAAGAAGAAAGGCGGATCCGCGGAGGAATTCGTCAAGACCTGGAAGATCCCGGAGAAGTACAAGGGGTATGCGGCGCCGGCAGAGGCGCGACTGCTCGCCAACGCAAAGATCGTCTGGGACGAGACGAAGTAGCCCCCCCTCGTAAACCTCCATCGTAGAGGCGGGTCTTCAGACCCGCCTCGCTTCAGACCCCCGTCCCGCGGCCCTTCAGTTCAAATCCGCCGTTTGCAGCAGCGGGTTGTGCCACGCCTTGTTCCGCACGTGCGTGCGTGACTTGATTCGCCATCCGGCCTTCGTCTTGACGTAAACGTCCTCGTAGCCGCCATGCCGCTCGATGCTGCCCGGCCCCTTCATGCCGAGTTGAATCAGATAAATCCGTCCGGTTGCCCCTTCCGGGCTCGGCGTCACGACCAGGTTCGTCATGATGTGGCTCCAATCGGTCCACACCAGCTTTGTCTTGCACCCGCGTGAGCCACCGCCGACGAGCGTCGCGAGTGCCTCGCGTCCCTTGGCGAGCACGCGGCCTCCCTGCGCGAAGCCCTGGTCGGAGTTCTTGTCGATGAAGACGCCGTCCGGCGTAAACACGTCGGCATAGTCGTAGCCGTTGTTGGCGCACGTATCGATGCCGTACGCATAACGGTTCACCAGTTGATTGATCTCCCGGTAGTCAAGGGCGGTGAGTGCCGGAGTCGCCGCGGCGGCACTGACTTGTTCGACGACTGCGCTCGCGCCAGCACCCACGCACGCGCTCACAATGACTGTTGCGACCCACGTCCATCTCTGCATAATTCCTCCAGTTCAGTACGCTCAGCGACGGAGGAATTATGAGACGAGTGGTCGTCCTGCGGACAGTGATCGGTCGTCGGCCAGAGCGGTAGCGTCCGTCAAGAACGTGGACACGATCATCAACGGCCATATCCCGGTTTCGACGTGGAACCGTCTGAAGGAGTACGCCGAGTTCACGAAGGAGTTTGTCGCGTACGCAGAGGCAGCGATGAAGGTGGGAAAAAGCGTTGACCAGGCAGCCGCAGAGTACGCCGTCGCACCGAAGTACAAGCGCTATGTGGTGACGGTCTTCGAAGGTCTGTCACGCCCAGGAGCAACCTGCAGATCGCCTACGACGAAGAGCTGGAAAAAAGTAGAGCGCGGCGATGTAACACCGCGCTCTACTGTGGTGGCCAGTCCACGTGGACCGGCGCTACGTGTTGCCGGTCAGGGACGCGGCGTTGGTGGTCTGGACGGATCGCCACCAGGCGCCGTTGGA
>DATCXH010001030.1:0-5639 GCA_036565925.1 Vicinamibacterales bacterium | reverse complement strand
CCCGACGAACAGCGCGGCATCCCGCATCACGTAATCGATATCGTCGAGCCAACCGAGGTCTACACCGCAGCCCAGTATGCGCGTGACGCGGATCGGGTGATTCGCGAGGTGCACGCGCGCGGCAATCTGCCGATTCTGATTGGCGGTACGGGCTTCTACTATCGAGCGCTGACGCGTGGACTCTTTCCCGGTCCGGGTGCCAATGAGAAGCTCCGGGCGCGACTCGAGCGAATCGCGGCCCGTAAGGGAGCGGAGCATCTGCATCGGATGCTGGCGCGTGTCGATGCGGATTCCGCGACCCGGATCATGCCGCGCGACTTGAAGCGTCAGGTTCGCGCGCTCGAGGTCTATTTCTCCACAGGGCGGCCGCTGACCGCACATTTCGTCGATACGCGTTCACCCATCGCCGACTGTGAGGTGATCGCCGTCGCGCTGAAGCTTCCCGCTGCCCTCACGGCCGAGCGCGTCGCCCGGCGCGTTGAGCGCCAGTTCGAGCGAGGCATCGTCGATGAAGTGAAGGGGCTGCTCGCCCTGGGCGTTCCCGAGGACGCCAGGCCCTTCGGCGGACTGGTCTATCGTCAGGTAATGGAGATGCTGCGCGGTGTGCGGGATGAGGCGGCCACACGAGCGCTCATCGTTCAGGAGAACCGCCGTTACGCTCGGCGGCAGTTGATCTGGTTTCGTAAAGAGCCTAACCTTATCTGGTTCGACGGTCCCGGCGAATCGCCGGAGACACTGCACCGCGTCGAGGAAGCGCTCGTTGCGCGCGGTGTGCGTATGCGAGGAGACGCTCCCTGATGGCCCAGGTATCTGAACCACGAGCCTCATTGTCGGCGCAGCCCAACATCCAGGACGTCTTCCTGAATTTCGCTCGTCGAGATCGCCTCGCCGTGACGATGCACCTGATGGACGGTCGCCGATTCGACGCACGGATCAAGAACTTCGACAAGTTCGCCGTCATCGTGGAAGTGGACGGCACCGACCAGTTGGTGTTCAAGCACGCGATCGCCACGATCGAGACCTCGCGCGCGATCGCCAATTACTTCGCGTCACATCATTCCTAATCTGACAACGTTCCCTCGCGTCGTTCTGATCGTGCTCGACAGTGTCGGGTGCGGTGAGCTCCCAGATGCCGGGCTCTACGGCGACGAAGGCAGCGACACACTCGGCAACATCGCGCGGCACGTCCCGCTGCGGGTGCCGCGATTACGGGCGCTCGGACTCGGTCGCGTTGCCAGAATCACGCCGCCTGTTCGGCCTGAAGATGGCCCCTCCGTTGCGGGCGCGTATGGCCGCATGGCGGAAGCGTCGGCGGGGAAGGACTCGGTTACCGGCCACTGGGAGATGATGGGCATCGTCCTCGATCGGCCGTTCCCGACGTTCCCGCGAGGTTTCCCCGCATCGGTCATCGCTGAATTTGAATCGAGAATCGGCCGTGGCATCCTCGGCAACGTCGTCGCATCGGGCACCGAGATCATCGATCGGCTCGGCGCCGAGCACGTGCAGACCGGAAAACCGATCGTCTACACGTCGGCGGACAGCGTGTTCCAGATCGCCGCTCACGAAGATGTGGTTCCGGTGCCTGAGCTCTATCGCATGTGCGAGGTCGCGTTTGACCTCGTCGGACGTGGCATGGGCGTAGGTCGTGTGATCGCCCGCCCGTTCGTCGGTTCGCCTGGGGCGTTCAAGCGAACCTCGAACCGGCACGACTACGCACTCGACCCCATCGGTCAGACGTTGCTCGATCACCTCGCGTTACGAGGGATTCCGGTCGTTTCGATAGGGAAGGTGAAGGACCTCTTTGCCGGGCGAGGCATTACCACGGCGATGCCGACGGCCAGCGACGCCGAAGGCATAGACCGCGTGCTCGACGCGATGAAGACTGTCCCCGAAGGTTTGATCTTCGCGAACCTCGTGGACTTCGATACGGTGTATGGCCATCGCAATGACGTGGCCGGCTACGCGGCCAACATCGAGCGATTCGACGATCGCCTCGGCGCCGTGCTCGACCAGCTCCGCGACACCGACCTGTTGGTCATCACCGCCGACCACGGCAACGATCCGACGACGCCGAGCACCGATCATTCGCGCGAGCACGTGCCGCTCTTGATGACGGGTCGGCGCGTGAAACGCGGCGTTGACGTCGGCACGCGATCCACATTCGCCGACCTCGGACAGACGCTCGCGGCCAACTTCTCGGTTGGACCACTGGCGCACGGCACCAGTTTTCTGGAGGACGTTGTTGTCGAGCATTCGTGAAGCTCTCGAGCAGCGGGAGCGTGAGACGCTTGCCCCGCAGGCAGCACACAGCGCTGATTCTCGAGGCCGGCTGCATCCCGAGCCCGAAGACGATGTGCGGCCGGCGTTTCAGCACGACCGGGATCGGATCATTCACAGCAAGGCGTTTCGGCGGCTGAAGCACAAGACGCAGGTCTTCTTCGCCCCGGCGGGCGATCACTACCGCACGCGGCTGACGCACAGCCTCGAGGTGTCGCAGATCGCTCGCACGATCGCCAAGGTGCTGCAGCTACACGAAGAACTCACCGAATCGATCGCGCTGGGTCACGACCTCGGTCACACGCCGTTCGGCCACGCCGGCGAGCGCGTACTCGATTCACTGGTGCCCGGCGGATTCAGGCACTACGAGCAGAGCCTGCGAATCGTGGACATCCTCGAGAACGACGGCCGTGGCTTGAATCTGACCTGGGAAGTGCGCGACGGGATCGGTCGTCACTCAAAGGGCAAAGACGGATCGCCAGTCGGCGTCGAGCCATCGAAGCGCGCGTCAACGCTCGAAGGCCAGGTCATGCGCGTCGCGGACCTGATCGCCTACGTGAATCACGACATCGACGATGCGGTGCGGGCCGGTGTGCTGAAGGATGAGGATCTGCCGCGGGATGCTGTCGCCGTACTTGGCTCGACCTCGTCGGCGCGCATTGCCCGAATGGTGAAGGATGTCGTGACCGAAACCCAGGCCGGCGACCTCACCGAGATTCGCATGAGCCGAGGCGCGCTCGATGCGACGCTGGCGATGCGCGCGTTTCTGTTCAGTGCCGTTTACGAGAACGACATCGCGACGGCCGAGTTCAAGAAGGCGACCGCAATTCTCAGTGGGTTGTGGGAACGCGTGCGCGAGCGGCCCGCCGATCTCCTCGACCAGCGCATCATCGACACCGAAGGCCTCGATGTCGCGGCCAAGGACTTCCTCGCCGGGATGACCGACCGATTCGCGGTGACCCTTTACGAACGTCTGTTCATTCCGAAGCCGTGGGTTGGGCCGATGGCCTGGAGCCAGCTATAATAGAAGGTCGCCTTTCGCAGGAATTTCGCGGGAGGGGGGCGGCGTGGCCGCTGAAAACCTGCAATGCAGCTTGACCTGACTCGGTACCGGCAGCCGCTCACGCACTTTTCCAAGGTGTTCCAGCCCGAAGACGTTGGGCAGGAGGGCGATGCGTACCGGATTGTAGCCCCTGTTCACGTGGAGATGGACATCCACAAGGACAAGGACCGGTTTCGCCTGGAAGGCACGGCGCGAACCGAGCTCGAGCTGGTGTGCAGCCGATGCCTCGAGCCGTATCGAATGCCGATCGACGCCGCCTTCGACCTGCGGTATCTGCCGGCATCGGACGGGTCGGGAGACGGTGAGCGCGAGGTCGCCGAAGAGGATCTCGATACCAGTGTGTATCGCGACGATCAGATCGACCTCAACGAAGTGCTGCGTGAGCAGTTCTATCTGGCGCTGCCGATGAAGCCGTTGTGCCGTGAGGACTGCGCCGGCCTGTGTCCGCAGTGCGGGACGAACCGCAACACGGGCACGTGTTCGTGCGCGACCGAGGACCTGGATCCGCGGCTCGCGCCGCTCAGGGGATTGAAGCAGGTGGCCGACCGTAGATCGGCGGACCGCAAATCGACCGAAGATTGACGAGAGACAATGCCTAATCCAAAACGCAGACACTCCAAGACCCGCACGGCGAAGCGGCGTACGCACGATTCACTGCGTGCGGCGACGACCGGCTTGTGCCCGCAGTGCCAGGAGCCGAAGGCGCCGCACCGCATTTGCCCGCACTGCGGTTACTACAAAGAACGCCAGGTCCGTCCGGTAGACGAAGAATAGCCGCATGCGCATGCGCATCGCGGTGGACGCAATGGGCGGCGACCACGCGCCATCGGTCATTGTCGATGGGGCGGTGGCCGCTGCGCGTCACCTCGATGCCGAGATTGCGCTCGTTGGTCCGACGGCCGAGATCGAGCGCGCGCTCGCGGCGCACGACGACTGGCCAACGCTCGGCATTGCTGTCGTCGATGCCCCCGACGTGATTGGGATGTCGGAGGCTCCGGCCGCCGCGTTGCGCCGCAAGCCGCGCGCGTCGGTGCGTGTCGCCGCGGATCTCGTCGCCAGCAAGGATGCCGCGGCGCTGGTCAGCGTCGGACACACCGGGGCGACGGTCATGGCGGCGCACGCCGCGTTCGGGATGATCACCGGCGTCGATCGGCCGGCGTTGGCCTGCACGATTCCGACGCGAACGCGCCCCGCAGTGCTGCTCGACGCGGGCGCCAATGTCGAGTGCCGACCGCAGCATCTTCTGCAGTTCGGCGTGATGGGCAGCGTGGTTCAGCGTGTGGCGTTCGGCGTCGAACGACCGAGCGTGGGTTTGCTCTCGATTGGCGAGGAAGCGACTAAGGGCAATGAGCTGACGCGCGAGGCGCATCAGCTACTGAAGGCTGCATCGATCAATTTCATTGGCAACATCGAGGGACGAGAGATCTATAGCGGCGTGGCGGACGTGGTGGTGTGTGACGGGTTCACCGGCAACGTGGTGCTCAAGACCAGCGAGGGTCTCGTCGAGACAGTGGAGACGCTGCTCGGTGACGAGTTGCGCGGGACGTTTTCGAGTCAGGTTGGCTATCTGCTGTCGCGTCGCGCGTTCCGGCGATTCCGCCGCCGGCTCGATTATTCGGAGTACGGCGGCGCCGCGTTGATTGGTGTCGCCGGACTGGTCATCGTCGGGCATGGGCGATCGTCGTCCAAGGCGGTGCGCAACGCGATCGCCATGGCCTATCGACTCGCGACCACCGATTTCGTGCATCGCGTCGAGCAGGAAATCGGCGCGGCTGCACTCGCCCGGTGACGCCTCGTGATCGCGTTCATCTTTCCAGGACAAGGGTCGCAACAGGTCGGTATGGGCAAGGCCCTGGCCGATCGATTCCCCGTCGCCCGCCAGACGTTCGATGAGGCTGACGACGCATTCGCAGCAGCGAACGTCGTAGAGGCGGGTCTTCAGACCCGCCTTCAAACCCGCCGTCTCTCGACGATCTGCTGGGAGGGTCCCGAAGCGGATCTGCAGCTCACCGAAATCACGCAGCCCGCGATTGTGACGGTCAGCATCGCGGCGTACCGTGTGCTCGCCGCACACGGCATCACTCCGTCGTTCGTCGCCGGTCACAGCCTGGGCGAGTACTCTGCGCACGTCGCCGCGGGTACGTTCTCGTTAGCCGACGCTGTCGGGCTCGTTCGCCGTCGCGGCCGGTACATGCAGGAGGCCGTGCCGGTGGGAGTCGGCTCGATGGCGGCGATTCTTGGTGCCGACCTGTCAGTGGTCACTCAGGCGTGCGAGGACGCTGCCCAAGGCGAGGTGGTC
>DATCXH010000536.1:0-3839 GCA_036565925.1 Vicinamibacterales bacterium | reverse complement strand
CTGTCGCAGCTCACCGCCAACGTCGCGCTCCTGAAAGCCGATGAGGAAGGGCCCGCGCACGACGATGCCCGGAACGTAGTCGGCGAGCCAGCGACCCTGGTCCAGAAACAGGTTCTCGTCCTTGCCGAAGCCGAGCAGTGCGACCGAATGATACTCGCCGCTCGCGGGATCCTTTCTGAAGAAGATCGGATACTCGCGCTGGACGTCGGCGTACTCCGTTGGAAAGGTGAGCACCGTGCCCACCGCGTCGCCGAACTCGGCGCCGTAGCGCGTGATCACCCGTAGATCCTTGTGGGTGACGTTGCTGAGCATGACGTGCCTGGTCATAGAGTGATCACAAGATTAAACGGAAAAGGCCGCTGCGAGACACAGCGGCCTTTCCCTGCATCGCTCGGCGTCAAAACTTGTAGCGAACGCCGACAGCAAAGCGCGGCTGCTGATCCTCCAGCCTGACCACCTGCTTCTCCGATCGGGCGTGCCAGCGGACGTCCTCACCCGTCAGGTTGACCGCTTCCACCTGAAACGACAGGCTCTCGTTGAACTCATCCCCGACGCTCAGGTCGATCTGGTCGTACGCCTCGACGTAGTACGGATTCGTGTTGGACCCGTTCTGATTCGTCGCCGCCAGGAACTCGTCGCGCCAGTTGTAGGCCAGGCGCGCCGTGATGCCGTAGTTCTCGTACATCAGCACTGCGTTGGCGGTGTCGCTCAGGCCGAGCAGGGCGAACTGCGTCGTGCCCGGAGGGGCGTCGTTGTTGAAGCCGACGTCACCGTCCACGATCGTGTAGTTCGCCTGCACGCCAAAGCCAGTATCGCCGAAGAAGTACTGACCACCGAGTTCCCAGCCGTGAATCTTCGCTTTTTCCTGGTTGACCGGTCGCCGCACTGCGAATATGTACGGCGGGTCGTCGTCCTCGCCGGCGATATCGTACGCGTTCTCCATGTCGAGTCTCTGGTCGGAGGTGCCGTCGTAGGCGGCGAGCCCGCCGGTCGCCCCGGCATTGCGCAGCATTGCGAGCGCAGTGAACAGCGCGGTGTCGTTCGCCGAGCAGGCGGCGTTGACATCTTCGTCCGCTGCGGTGACCTGGGTCCGACACGACGCGCTCTGCAGAAAGGCAAGCGCTGACTGAGCATCCGGTCCGGAGGTCGGGTCCGTGATGTTAAACAGGTCTTGCTGGAGCACGGTCGTGCCGATGAAGTTGTCGACGCGCTTCTCCCAGAAGCCGGCGGAGACATAGCCCTGGTCCGAGAAGTAGTACTCGACGCTGAAGTCCAGGTTGTCCGACTCGAGCGGCACCAGCGCAGGGTTCTGCGCGTCGGCGGACGCCTGGGTCGAGGGATCGATCAGGACCGAGCCCGTCGCACCGCGGACGGTGGCGCCGGCATAGAGGTCGCCGTAGTTCGCGCGTGCGATGGTCTTGCTGTACGACATGCGGCCCTTGATCGCGTCGGTCAGCATCACGTCGAAGTCGACGCTGGGCAGGACGTGGCTGTAGTCCGTCTCTTCGGTGAACGGTTGGACTGTCGCGGAACGCGCTATGGTGAAGTCGTTGTTCGCCGTCCAGACCATTCCGCCCGGGTTGTTGGGAACCAGAATGTTCGACGTCGAGGACACGTCCGTTTGCTCGTAGCGAACACCGACCAGCAAGTTAGTCGGCATGTTGCCCAGATCGCCCCTCATTGCGACCTGCAGATAGACGGCGTTCACGTCCTCCTCGATCTTATTGTTGTCGTCGAGCGCAGGGTCGGCGCACAGACAATTGTTCGCCGTCGTGGTGTTGTCCGTGTTCCAGTGGTAGACATTGCCGTTGACCGGATTGGTACGACCGAGGCCCCATCCCGCCAAGGCCGCCGCGTCCCCTCGCCACGCGCCGCCCGCAGCGCCGCTTGTGCTGAAATCATCGAACAGACCCGTCATGCTGAACGGCCGCAGCAGGCTGACCATGCCGGGGGCTGCGTTGGCATCGCTCGCGCTCCAGTTGCCCAGCACCGCTTCACCGTAGCCGTTCTTGCGATTCATTTCGGTCGTGCGGGTGTCGATGCCGAACTGGAATCGACCGTTGTCGAACTCGAGGGCGCCGTCCAGCCGCGCTTCCTTCACCTCGGACTCCTGTTCGAAGGACCAGATGCGCAGCATCTGCGAGCCAAGCTGGCTGGAGGTGAAATCGGCATTTTTGGTGCCGTTCGTGTTCGCCACCGCGTTCGCCATCGTGGGGAAGAAGGTGCGCGCCATGATCGGCAGGCCGTTGTTGAATGTGAACTCCTGACTGAAGGCGCCCGTACACGTATCGTTCGCGCAGTTCGTGCCGGCGAAGCTGAAAAACGTGCCACTGGCTCCTGGCACGGCGGAATCGTTCGGCAGGCTCTCGCTCTTGGAGTTATGAGCGTCCAGCGCGAGGGTGAAGCTGTCCGTCACGCGCCAGGCGACATTGATACCGATCGAATTCAGCTCGTTCTTCTGCTTGTTGCGTTGCTGCTCGAAGCCGAAGTCCTTGCCGCCTACCACATCGCGCAGGAATATCGGCGTCGCCACCTCCTCGCCGGTGTCGAAGGTGAGGTCGGTGAAGCTGTTATTGCGCTGCAGCCAGATGGTCTGCTCGCCGCGATTCTCCGCGATGTTGTTGCGGGCGAAGGTGTAATCGAGCGTCATGGTCAGCGCGTCGCTCGGCGCAAACTGCACCACGCCCTGAGCGTTGATACGCTCGCGCTCGAAGTCCGAGAAGGCGTAGCGCATGTCGTTGGGCATGCCGTAG
The DNA here is from genome assembly GCA_036565925.1 of Vicinamibacterales bacterium. Classification (GTDB taxonomy): domain Bacteria; phylum Acidobacteriota; class Vicinamibacteria; order Vicinamibacterales; family UBA2999; genus Gp6-AA40. Next base: position 1,086 of record DATCXH010000536.1, on the reverse strand, counting down.
AGCTGCCCTACGGCAGGCGCGTTGGTCACCCTGGCATCCGGCCGCAACGCCGCGGATGTGCCGTTCCATTCCTGGATGTTCCAGGCGTTTTCGGTGAACTGCACCGAGCCGCCGTGGCGCTCCTGATAGCTGGCACTCAACCCGACGCCCCAGGTCCTGTCGTCATTCGTCATGCTGAAGATGCCCGAGACCTCGGGTGTGATCTCGCTGTCGAATGGTGAGGACTCGTCGTAGACGCCCTTGGCGCCAATGTTGAAGACCGTATCGGGAGTGTCGAGTGGCCGTGCGGTCTTGATGTTGACCGTGGCGCCGATACCTCCCGAGCTAAGATCGGCCCGGCTCGTCTTGTAAACCTCGACGCTGGTGATGGCCTCAGAAGCCAACTGGGCGAAATTGAAGGAGCGAGTGCCGGAGCCCTGGCCGCCAATCGTGATCTCGCCGTTGCCGAACCCGTCTGCGCCCGGTACCTGGCGGCCATTGAGGGTCACCAGGTTGAACTGCGGTCCAAAGCCGCGAGCGCTGACCAGCGCGCCCTCGCCGTTGCGGCGGTCGATCGAGATGCCGGTGATTCGCTGCAGCGACTCGGCCAGGTTCGTGTCGGGGAACTTGCCCATGTCTTCCGCGGTAATCGCGTCGACCACGCCGACCGCGTCACGCTTGATATCCATCGAAGCTTCGAGGCTGGCTCGCAAGCCCGTGACCACGACTTCTTCCAGCGTGTCGGTCCTCGTCTGGCTCGCCACCGGCGATGTCGCCTGCTCTTGAGCGAACGCCGGGTTGATCAGGACAGCACCACCGGCGATGGTGAACAGCGCTCTGGACCTCAGGCGCTGAGTCGTTGACTTCAGTTTCATGGAGCTCTCCTCAGCAGGGCCGCCGGCTGTCGGTGCTCGTGCGCCGGGATGGCGCTGACCAGGTTCGTCCTATGCATACGACTGCCTCCTCGTAGTCTTTTCTTGTGCGAAGCCATCGGGCTTTCGAGATCCCGGTTCTGCGCCGCGCCATTTCGTGGCTACGACGCTGAATCCATCCCCCTCTCGGGCGCGATCTCAGGAAACATGTGAGTCAGAGGTGAGTAGCGTGTCT
>DATCXH010000695.1:0-3172 GCA_036565925.1 Vicinamibacterales bacterium | reverse complement strand
GGGCTCAAGCCGGAGCCGCTGAAAGGTCTGAAGCGCAAGGAAGCTCGCGCGATCGAGCGTTGCCTGTCGTTCGACCGCAAGCAGCGCCCGCAGAACGCCGGCGACTTCCTCAAGCTGTTCCGCGGCGTCACGGCGCTGCAGAAAGTGACGTTCGCCGCTGCCGCCGTACTCGCGCTGGTCGCTGGATTTCAGTACTACCAGTACTACGTCGAGACCAGCCCCGCGATTCCGTTCAGCGCGCTCAAGCCGGAGCTGCAGACAGAGTTCAAGAGCAGCATGGCCCAGGGCGACGAGGCGTGGCAGTTCTTCGAGCGCGATCACATCTCGGACGGCGCCGTTTCCGCGATCGACTTCTACGCCGCCGCTTACAACATTCACCCGCGCAACCGCGACGCAGTGGCAGGGCTCAAGAAAGCAGCCGACGCGCTGCTGGAGCTGCCTGACAACGAGAAGGACCGCCAGGCCCTCGCGAAAGATCTCTACAACAAGAGCATCTACTACCAGAAGTACGCGCCGATCGTCGACGCGATGAGAGAGTGACCTGTAGGTCGGGCTTCAGCCCGACTCTTCAAAACGTCACACTCTGCGGCGACACCACCGGCCCCGCCCGATCCCCCGACCTTCTGCACGTCCTCTCACCCATCGGCACGCCCGCCACATACGCACGCGCCCGACACTCATAGAACCGACTCTCCCCACACCCCGTCGCCTCGTACCGCGTCACGCCGACATACGGCCTCTCCGTCAGCTTCACGCTCACACTCGCAGCATCGCAGTCCAGATCCTGCGCACTCCGCAGGCGCACCTGTGAGCTGTTCGTTGCGCATCCAACAAGCATCGGTACCGCAATCGCCATCAACGCCATTGTTCTGCCGGTTCGATTCGACATACATTTTCCTTCCGTGAACGCTCGATCCGATTGTAGATCGTAGATCCCGCACCAATCACGTCACGAGGTCAATCTTTCCCCGATTGACTTCAAGAGGGATGGAGCCTGACCCACAGATGAGATGAAGAGTCGGGCTGAAGCCCGACCTACAGCGCAGTCACAGGCGCAGGAGCAGCGTCAAGGTTCCTGGATGTGGCGGATGCGGGCGAGGTTGGCGTCGAGTTGCTTGAGTCTTCCGTCGCCGTCTTCGCACAAGAGTACGAAGATCAAATCCAGCAGGTGCTGCAACGCTGACTGGTAGAGCAGCGGTTCGACGTGCGAGCGTTCGTCGTGTGCTGAAACGAGCAACGACGCGTCCGCGTGGGCGCGCAGCGGGTTTGCGGTGTGACGCGTGATCGAAATCACCTTGCCGCGTCGTTCGCGGAATTGGCGACAAATCTGATACAGCGTCGGCTGCTTACCTTGCTCCGAAAAGACCAGCAGCACGTCCTTCGCGGCGACAGTCGAGATGCTCGAGCTCATCAACACCGGGTCCGCGTGATGCACGGCCACGAATCCCAGCATCGATAGTTTCGCGGCGAACGCCTGCGCGCTCACGCTGTCCTCACCCAGCCCAATCAAGAACACCTTGCCCGCCGCACCAATCAGCGACGCGATCTCATCGATCTTGTCAGGCGGGTTGATCGACCGCGTCTCCTCCTCGGCCTTCGCCTTCGCGCGCCACAAGCTCTCAGCCAGCGCTGCATGGGGATCGGGCTTCGCAGCTTGTGCCGCCGCGCCGCCATTGCCGCCGTTCGCCCGTGCGATCTCTTCGCCCACCGAGAACTTCAGGTCCGGATACCCCTTGAACCCGAGCTTCTGGCTGAACTTCACCACGCTCGACTGGCTGATGCGCAGCGCATCGGCGAGTTGCTGCGACGAGTAGTCGCGCAGCAGGTGCGCGTTCTCCAGCAGGAAGTCCGCGATGCGGCGCTCGATAGCACTCATCTGGTCACGCTCCGAGCGGATTTTGAGCAGCGAGCTCATGACTCTCACGCAGCAGCCAGGGCCTGCATGCCGCGGATTTCGCGGATGCCGAGGCCGGGGGCCTGCGTCACGGAGATTTCGGACTCGTTGAAGATCACGCCGCCGACGACCGGGTTGAACTGGCACAGCGATGGCCCGTCCAGGTCCACCTTCGTGATCACGTTCGCCTTCGCGACCGCGAGATGCACCGCGGCTGAAACGCTGACGCTGGTCTCCACCATGCAACCGATCATGCACTCCATGTCATACATCCCGCAGATGTCGGCGATGTGGATCGCGTTCGACAGTCCGCCGGTCTTCATCAGCTTGATGTTGATGATGTCGGCCGCGCGCATGCGAATCAGCTCGATGACTTCCGTCGGACCGAACACACTCTCGTCCGCCATGATCGGCGTGTGCACGCGCTCAGTGACGTACTTCATGCCTTCGAGATCCTGCGCCTTCACTGGCTGCTCGACCAACTCCAGTCGCACGCCTGCATCTTCCAGCGTCTGCAGCGCGAATACCGCTTGCTTCGCTGTCCAACCCTGATTCGCATCGAGCCGCAACAACGCGCGGCCTTCCACGGCCGCGTAAATCGCCTTCACGCGCTCGATGTCGACGCCAATGTCCTTCCCAACCTTGATCTTCAGCGACTCGAACCCGCGCTCCACGGCGTTGATCGAATCCGCGACCATCTTGTCGATGTAGTCGACGCTGATCGTGATATCCGTCGTGATCACCGGATCGCCGCCGCCGAGCATCTTGTAGAGCGGAGCGTTGTAGAGCTGGCCGAACAGATCGTAGACCGCGATCTCGACCGCCGCCTTGGCGCTGGAGTTCTTCTCGAGCGCGCCCTGGATGAGCTGCGTGATGCGATTCAGGTTCGCGATGTCCTCCCCGATCAGCCGCGGCGAAATGAACTTCTTGATCGCCTCGATGATCGAGCCGTGCGTGTCGCCCGTGATCACGGCTGTCGCCGGCGCCTCGCCGTAGCCGACGTGGCCCGTGTCCGTGTGCACGCACACGATGATGTCTTCGATCGTGTCGACCGTGCGCAACGCCGTCTTGAACGGCGTCTTCAGCGGGACGCGCAGCATGCCGAAGCGGATGTCGGTTATTTTCATGAGATTCTCAGTGACGAATGCGTTGAATGCTGTAGATGCGGTCGACCCGCGAAGTCTCTTTGCCGTCCAGGAGCGGCAGGACAGGCGTGACGGATACGCCGTTCAAGTGCACACGGGTGATCGTGCCGTCGGCATCGCGATAGGTCATGCC
>DATCXH010000872.1:0-4466 GCA_036565925.1 Vicinamibacterales bacterium | reverse complement strand
CGCGTCCGTGCGAATCGCTGCGCTCGTCGCGATGCCTGTCCTGGCGTGTTATCTCGCTTACAGCGTGTTCACTGATTGGTCATATCTGCGTTTTCTCCTCCCGATCTGGCCCGCCGCGTTTGCGGCCGCTGGCGCCATCATCGTCAACGCGCGTGTACACCTCTCGCCTGCGATTCGCACGCAAGTGCTCCTGGTTGCGCTCACGGCGGTGTGCGCGAGAAACGTCCTCACTGCCGCTCATGAAGGCTCGTTCACTCTCTGGGCAGACGCCTTGCGATATGGCACTGCAGGCCGATATCTCGATGCAGTTCTGCCGAAGAACGCCGTGATCGTCGCGTCAGAGCACAGTGGCAGCGCGAGCTACTACACCGGCCGTCCCATTCTTCGCTGGGACTCGGCCATCAGCCTCGACGAGGCGATCGACGAACTCACCCGTCTCGGCCGGAAGCCGGTCATCGTGCTCGAGAGTTGGGAAGAACCGTTACTGCGCCGGAGGTTTCCTTCATCCGCACTCGCCAGACTCGATTGGCCGGCGCGCGCCGACTTCGGTCGCGTGACGCGTGTACGGTTCTTTGACCCCGCTGACCGGGAACACCCGACGGGCCATAAGCCCGATAGGCTTCCTTAGTCCTTGGTCCTTAGTACTTGGTTCTTTGTCCGTTCTTCGGCCTTGGTCCGTCCGTCCTCGGGTCCTCGGTCCTTGATCCGCGTCAGGTCCTCGGTCCCTGGTCCTGGGTCCACGGTGCCGTGGCGGCGGCGCGGACATAGGGCCAGGGACCAGCACGGACGAAGGACCACGGACAAAGGACGGACCAAGTACCGAGCACTACGGATCGAGGACTAAGTCGTGACCGCGGCGCGCTCCTCGTACTCGGCGTACGCCTGCAGCACCAGCTCGCGCAGCTTATCTTGCGCGGTGGCGTCGCCAGTGATCGGTCGCAGCAGCGAGAAGCTGCGACGCTCACCGTTGACGGAGTACTGACGCGCCGGAAACGTGACGTTCCGCCCGTTGCCTGAGCGGCGTTCCCATACCGCGAAGCCGATCAACTTCAGACCAGCGAGTACACCCTCGGTGAAATGGATCTCCGCGTCGGCCAGCTTGCCGGGCGGGTTGTTCGTTTCGTTCGGTGTGATCTTGACGTCCACAGCGCCCTCCGTCTCTTGGCAGAAGAGAGGGGCAAGTGGCGCGCCGACTGTGCACGAGAGCGGTTGACGGCGCAAGCGACTGAGTGGTCTAGCGTTGCCGCTCGCCGCGGTGATCGTGCCAGCCGGTGTAAATCGGAAGTGCCTACTGTGGTTGCGGCAATCGGCGCTCGCCACAGCTGCCGATAGCTGCGCGCGCCGTGTGCGCGTGTCAGCTCTTGAGCAGCATCACGTGCGCAATCGCGAGATCGCGCGAGTGCGTCAGCGTGACGATGGAGCGAGTGCCGCCCATTTTGGCAAATCGTGCGGCCGCGCCGGCATGGAACTGGAGTGTTGGAGGCCCGTGATGGCGGACGACCTCGATCGTCGTCCAGTACACGCCTCGCGAAAATCCGGTGCCGAGCGCCTTCATCGTCGCTTCTTTTGCGGCAAAGCGCGCGGCGAACGACGATGCGGCGCCGCGTTGCCTGGCGCGGCAATAGGCGATCTCGCCTTCAGTGAAGACGCGGCGGATGAAGTGATCGCCGTAGCGCTCGATCGCCTCGGCGATACGTGAGATTTCGGTGGCGTCGAGCCCGGTTCCTATAATGTCCATGACCCCCGTCGATCCTACATGAGTCTTCCACCCATACCTGACGCCTTCGAATGGACCACCCAGTCGTGGGGCGCTGCATTGCGCTGCAGGCCGCTCAGCGCGATCGCCCCTCACTTGTTCACGACGCGGCAACTTTCGCTCGTCTCGCCAAAAGACCTGATGCGGCTCGCCGAGTCAGTGGGCGCGGGCGCAGTCGCGATGGCAAAGCAGGTTCATGGGCGAACGGTCGTCGTGGTGTGCGATGGCGATGGTGCGCCGGCCGCAATGCCGGAGGCCGATGCTTTCGTATCGAGCAGCCGCGATGTAGCTGTGGCGATTCGTGTCGCTGACTGTGTACCGCTGCTCATGGCCGATCGTCATCGCGGCGTGGTGGCTGCGGTGCACGCAGGTTGGCGCGGTACTGCCGCACGTGCTGCAGTCGCGGCGCTCGACGTACTCGAGCGCGAGTTCGGCAGCAAGCCTGCCGATCTCGTCGCCGCGATCGGGCCGAGCATCGGCCCGTGCTGCTACGAGGTGGGAACCGAGCTGGTCGATGCATTCGCCGCGGCCGGCCACGAGCGCGATCTCATCGATCGATGGTTTCTCGCTCCCGCTCCGCCGCGCGGATCGCGAGAGCGTCCAAGGCTGCGGCTCGATGTGGCCGGAGCGAATCGCGATCAGCTGGTGCTGGCTGGCGTGCCCGAGGAACAGATCTTTGCGTCAGGTCTGTGCACGGCGATGCATCTCGATGTGCTGACGTCGTACCGAGCCGAGAAGGACGCGGCGAGCAGACTCGCCGGAGTGATCCGTGCGCGACAGTAGTTCAAAATGCAAAATTCAAACGCGACGCACGCGCCACGTTCCTGCATTTTGCATCTTGCATTACATCGAAGAGCCTTGATCCATCGCTTCATTGGCTAGACGGTCGGCGTCCTGGTTGAACTCGCGGCGCACGTGCTCGAAGGTGACGCGTCCGATGCGACGCATCAGTGACCGCGCTTCTTCATAGAGCGGCAACAGCCCCGGATTCTTCACCCGGTATTCACCGCGCATCTGCTTGACGAGCAGCTCCGAGTCCGACCGAATGAGGAAGGGCGAGGCGTGATGGTCGGCAGCCCATCGCAGCGCCGCAACCAGTCCACTGTATTCCGCGAAGTTGTTGGTCTGTGTGCCGAGGAACGCTTTCAATTCGACGATCGTGCCGTCGGCCTGTTCGATGTGAACGCCGTAGCCGGCGGGACCCGGATTGCCGCGCGATCCGCCGTCGATATTGGCGGTCGCTTCGCGACCGCGAATGTCGCCGAAGAGCGAAGGCTGTGTCACGGGATCGCCAGGCGGGTCTGAAGACCCGCCTCTACGTGTGAACGACCGCGTGTTCGACTGGTGGAGGCGGCGGAATCCAGTAGAGGATGCGCTGGCAGCTCTCGCACTGGATGATGCTGTCGTTGTGACGCACCTGCTGAAAGACCGGTGGACGCAAGCGCACGTGGCACAGCGAGCACAGGCCATCGCGTGTGGCCATGCTGATGGCGACGCCTTTTCGTGCCCGGGCGACCTGCTCGAATATCGCCATCAGGCGCGGCTCGAGATGTTTGATCAGTTCGGCCCGCTCTTCGGTGGCCTGTTTGAGCGAGGCCTCGACTGACGCGAGTTCCGCGGTCATCTCCTTCTTCTCGGCGTCGATCTCTTTCTGGCGTACGGCGAGGGCGGCTTCAGCGCTCTTGACGTCGGCCGTGATTGCATCGGCGTCGAGCATGCGCTCGAGCACCTTCTCTTCGACGCCACCGAGATCGGACTGGGCGGTCGCGATCTCGTGCTGCATGGCCTGGTATTCCTTGTTGGTCTTGACGAGGGAGAGCTGGTCTTTGAATTTGCTGAGACGTCCCTGGTACACGGCAACGTCTTTTTCCAGGTTGCGTCGGGCATCCTGGTTATCTTTCAGCCGGCCTTTTGCAGCCTCGACGGCCTGCTTGCTGTCGTTCAAACGCGCATCGGCATCGGCGAGCCGCTGCGGATGCGAGGCGAGGGTGGCCTTCGCGTCCGCAATGGTGGACTCGAGTTGCTGGAGCTTGATGAGCCGTTGCAGGTCTGGAGACATTCACCCCTGTTGGTATGGGCCCGCCAGGATTCGAACCTGGGACCAACCGATTATGAGCCGGCCGCTCTAACCGCTGAGCTACGAGCCCTCGCTACGTTCTTCCTTCCAAAAACGCCTTCAGCTTACGCGATCGCGACGGGTGGCGCAGCTTGCGCAGCGCCTTGGCCTCGATCTGCCGGATGCGCTCGCGCGTGACCGCGAAGCTCTGGCCGACTTCTTCGAGCGTGTGCTCGCTGCCGTCGCCCACGCCGAACCGCATCTTGATCACCTTCTCTTCGCGCGGCGTCAGCGTCTTGAGCACCGAATCGGTCTGTTCCTTCAGGTTCAGATTGATGACGGCGTCCGACGGCGACACCACCTGGCGATCCTCGATGAAGTCGCCAAGATGCGAATCTTCCTCCTCGCCGATCGGGGTCTCGAGCGAGATCGGCTCCTGCGCGATCTTCAGCACCTTGCGGACCTTGGACACCGGGATGTCCATCCGCTTGGCGATCTCTTCCGAAGTCGGCTCGCGGCCCAGCTCCTGGACCAGCGCCCGCGACGTGCGAATCAGCTTGTTGATCGTCTCGATCATGTGGACCGGGATGCGGATGGTGCGCGCCTGGTCGGCAATGGCACGGGTGATCGCTTGGCGTATCCACCACGTCGCGT
>DATCXH010000958.1:0-2516 GCA_036565925.1 Vicinamibacterales bacterium | reverse complement strand
GACTACATCGATGGCGGCGCCGAGGACGAGATCACGCTGCGCGACAACGAGCGGGCATTTTCCGATGTCACGTTTCGTCCGCGTCAATGCGTGGAGACGCCGAATCCCGATCTGCGCACGACGGTGCTCGGCACGTCGTTCGACCTGCCCTTTCTCCTCGCACCGCTCGGCTTCTGTCGCATGTTCTATCCGCGTGGCGAGAGCGTTGCGGCGCGCGAGGCTCACGCTGCGGGAACGGCCTACATCCTCTCCACATTCTCCGGACAGCGGCTTGAAGACGTGCGCGCCGATACGACCGGTCCGCTCTGGTATCAGCTCTATGTACCCGGTGGCAGGGCCGTCGCTGAAGCCGCGATGGCGCGTGCACGTGCCGCCGGCTACTCCGTACTGGTCGTGACGATCGATACGCCGGTCAGCGGCATGCGCGAGCGCGACGTCCGTCGCGGCGCAGGTCCGTTATTGCAAGGCGACAGTCGCGCGATGCTGCCGTTCATCTGGCAGTTCGCGACCCATCCGCGATGGGTGATGGGCTATCTCGGTGACGGTGCGCCCCGTGTATTTCCAAACGTCGAACTCCCCGGCATCGGCGCGATGCCGTGTGGCGACACCAGCGTACTGCTCGCCGAAACGAACGTGACCTGGAAGGACCTTTCGTGGATTCGCGACGCGTGGCGCGGACCGATCGTGATCAAGGGCGTGCAGACCGGAGACGTCGCGCGGCAGGCTGTTGACGCGGGCGCTGATGCCATCATCGTCTCGAATCACGGCGGCCGTCAGCTCGATGGCGTCGCAGGGAGCGTGCGGGTGCTTCCGGAAGTCGTCGCCGCCGTCGGCGATCGCGTCGATGTGCTGATGGACGGCGGCATCCGTCGCGGCGCCGACATCGTCAAGGCCCGCTGCCTCGGCGCGCGGGCGGTGTTGATCGGACGCGCCTACGGGTGGGCGCTCGGTGCCGCGGGCGGTCCGGGCGTGGCTCGCGCGATTGGAATCCTCAAGGCCGATCTGATCAGGACGATGCGCCTGCTCGGATGCGCCTCGATGAACGAGTTGGACCGTTCGTTCGTGGAGGCGTGTGTGTTTACCGACGATCGTCGGGGACCCTGAAGGCGACGAGATAATCGCCGGCGCCCCATGCCCCGCCGCCACCCGCGGCAACGACGACGAGCTCAGCGCCCGATGCGATTCGGTAGATCGCCGGCGTTGCCTTCGCGCTCGCGGGCAGTTCACCGCTCCAGAGCTCACGCCCGGTCTCGACGTCGTACGCATGGAGACGCCGATCGAGGGAGCCGCCGGCGAAGACAACCCCACCGGCAGTCGCGACCGCACCGCCGAGATTCACCGATCCCCAATCTGGCGACGTCTGTTTGAGGATGTCAGGACTCACGATGGATGTCATCGATCCGAGCGGTGTGTCCCACGCCTTGAGGCCGGTCTTCAGATCGATCGCGACGAGCGCCCCAAACGGTGGTGGCGTGCACGGCAGACGAGACGGCGCCAGCAGTAGGCGACGGCGGACGACGTACGGCGTCCCGCGCATCATGTTGTATTCGAAGTCGTCGCCGAGTCGCGTTGGTTCGTTGGCGCGTGCACGCGCCAGGTCGAAGCCGTCGCGGGGGATGAGCTGCACCATCTCGGCGATGCGGTTCACGGCGACGACGGCGATCTGCCGCATGGGATCGATCGCCACTCGCCCCCAGTTCGCTCCGCCGATTCGTGCGGGCATCAACAGCGTCCCTTGCGTACTGGGTGGTGTGAAGATGCCTTCATTCCGTAATGGCGTCATCACCGCGCGACACGCGGCGCGGTCGGCTTCTGTTATGCCCCAGATCTGATCGTCGGTAAATCGATGTGGGCTCAGTGGCGGCGTGACCGCGGTGAACGGTTGCGTGCGAGAGGTCTGTTCGTCCGGGATGTCGCTCGCCGGCACGCGACGTTCCTCGACGGGGAAGATCGGCCGGCCGCTCTCGCGATCGAGCACAAACAGCATGCCCGTCTTGGTGGCTTGGAGGACTGCCGCGACGTCCCTGCCGTTGCGTGTGATGGTGACCAGCGCCGGCGGCGTGGCGTTGTCGTAGTCCCACACGTCGTGATGAACGGTCTGGAAGGCCCAGACCAGGCGTCCGGTCGTCGCCCGCAGCGCCACGATCGAGTTCGCATACCGGTTGCCGCCTAAACGCAGCGCTCCGTAATAGTCGGGTGCCGCGCTGCCCGTCGGCACGAAGACGAGATCACGCTCGGCGTCGGCAACCAGGGTTGACCACGCGTTCGCGCCGCCGCCCTTCTGTGCGAAAGCGCCGCGCCACTCAGGATACGCAGGATCGCGGGGATCCTGCGGAATCGGGTCCCACGTCCAACGCAGCTGTCCGGTCCGTGCGTCGTATCCCCGCACCTCCCCGCTCGCCGGGTCGGGGCGCGAGTTGTCGCCGATCGATGATCCCGTGATCACGACGCCGTTCACCACGACCGGCGGCGACGTGACGGAGTAGGCCTGCGGCTCGAACGGTGCTATCCGCAAG
>DATCXH010000935.1:0-7322 GCA_036565925.1 Vicinamibacterales bacterium | reverse complement strand
GCGCGGCGAGTCGTCGACGCGCGAAGCCGACAACGTGCCGTGGCCAGAGCACACCGACGACGTGCTGCCGCTCGAGGGCCGCAAGCTTCACGTACACGTTGACTGGGACGGCCGATGATCGTCCTCGCGAAGGGCGACGTGGTGCTGCCGGACCGCGTCCTCAGCGAAGGGACAATCATCATCGACGCGGGACGTATCGCCGCCATCGAGCCGACTGACGTCGATCCAGCCCAGGCCACAACGATTGATGCCAGCGACTGCTACATCGTCCCCGGATTCATCGACGTGCATGTGCACGGCATCGAGGGATACGACACTCTCGATGGAGGCGAGTCGGTTGCGGAAATCGCCTCACGGCTGCCTCGCTATGGCGTCACGGCCTTCTGTCCGACGACGGTGGCATGTCCTCCGAAAGAGCTTCGCGGGTTCTTGAATCAGGTCCGGGACTCGCGCCTAGCCGCTGTTTCCGGTCGGGCTCGTGTGCTTCCCGCGCATCTCGAAAGCAACTTCATCAGTCCCGACTTTCGTGGCGCGCAGCCGGCGTCGTGTTTGCGCGCGCCCGGAGCGAGCGCCCGCGAAGGCGATTTTTCAGGGCGTGACATCCTCGAGACCATAGCCGCATCGCGCCCCGACGTGGGTATCGTGACCATCGCACCGGAACTGACTGGTGCGCTCGATCTTGTTGCGACGCTTGTCGCATCCGGTCATCGAGTCTCGTTGGGCCATTCGGGCGCCGACTATGACACCGCCATCGCCGCGATCGAGGCCGGTGCGAGGCATGCCACACACCTGTTCAACCGAATGACGCCGATCGCCCACAGGGCACCAGGTCTCGTTGGTGCCGTACTCTCACGCGAAGACGTCGCCGCGGAGCTCATATGCGACGGCTATCACGTGCATCCCGCGATGTGCCGGATGGCGATCGCGGCGAAGGGCGCGCAGAGTGTGATGGCCATCACCGATGGAACCGGCGCTTCCGGGCTTCCTATCGGATCTACTGCCCGCCTCGGCGGACAGCAAATCGAGGCTCGCAGTGAAGCCGCCTTTCTCGAAGACGGCACGCTCGCGGGCAGTACTCTGACGATGGACCGGGCGTTTCGAACTATCGTGACCCGGTTCGGCAGCTCGATTGTTGAGGCCGCGATGATGTGCTCCACGACGCCCGCGCGCGAGCTCGGCCTGACCGGATTTGGCGTGATCGCCGTCGGAGCGGTGGCCGACATCGTCGTGCTCGACCGTGGATTTCGCGTCGTTCGGACCTTCATTGGCGGAGAACAGGTCGGCTCAGTGAACAGCCCGTGACCGGCTCCCGTCTAACGCCGCTGAGAGGACGAGATGCAAAAGACTCCTGTGCTTGGCGTGCTCGGTATTTCACTGCTGTCCATTGGCGGTAGCGCGTGCAGCATCGATGTGCGCGGCGAAGGGGTGGTCACCCGCGAAGAGAAGCGCTTCAATGTCAGCGGACCGGCTGACCTGAGCCTTCGCACCTTCGATGGTTCGATTCAACTGAAGTCGTGGGACAGGAACGAAGTGCTTGTCGAAATCGAACGGCACGGGCCGGATCAAAAAGCGGCGGAGTCATTGACCGTGAACACGACGCAGGAGGGCAACCGCATCGTCGTGGAGGCGCCGGCACCACGTGACCAACGCGACGGCATCCACATCGGATCATTCCAATCGCCTTCCGTGAGCCTGATCGTGACGACGCCTCGAAACGTCTCGGTGAACGCGCGAACCAGCGATGGCTCGATCAGCGCGGACGATCTCGCTGGCAGCGTTGAATTGAACAGCGGTGACGGCAGTATCCGAACCCGCCGGATCGAGGGCAGTCTGAGAGCCCGTACCGGTGATGGTTCGATCTCGATCACCGATGCGGCTGGTCGTGTCGAAGCCGATTCTGGCGACGGTTCGGTCGAACTGGCGGGTCGCTTCGATGCCATTGACGTCAGGACCGGCGACGGATCCGTTCGGATCGACGTCCTCGACGGCAGCGCGTTGAAGACCGATTGGAGCGTCAACACTGGCGACGGATCGATCACGGTTCGGTTGCCAGCGAATCTCGACGCCGATCTCGATGCCCACACCGGTGATGGCGGGGTGCACGCCGATGGACTTCCTGTCCAGGCAGAGCGAGGCCCTGAGAACCGCGATCGCAAAGAAAAGGATTCGCTCCGCGCACAGCTCGGAAAGGGCGGCCGTACGCTGCGGCTGAACAGCGGCGACGGCTCGATCAATATCTCGCGGTAATCAACGCACGGGTCGCCCGCCTTCGCCGTTTCACGGCTTCGGCGAGGCAGGCATGCGTCGCATTATCGAACGGGTCGTGATGCGTACTCGGTTGGATCTGCGATCCCTGCTTCGTGAAACGCATCGCGGCGCTCGCGGCACTTGCTGCACTGGCCACAGTGGCGCCCATGCCGCGGGTTCATGCATGACAGCGTCAGCTCGAATGGCACGTTCAATTCGGCACCCAGCCGAATCACGTCGCTCTTGTGCATCGTGACGAATGGCGCGTCGATGGAGACCTGGTGCGCCAGTCCAAGCGACAGCGTCTTCGACATGGCTGCGAAGAACTCCGGCGTGGCGTCCGGAAAGGGATTGCCCGCGAGAGGGCCTATCGCGATTCGCGGCAGCTGGTGTTGCGCGCAGTAAATCCCGGCTTTGCTCAGGAGGACGATGTTGCGGCCGGTCAGATACACGTCTTCGTCCGGTGTATCGAATGCCGGCGGCGTCCCGCGTAGCGCCCAGTGTGTCGGCGGATACAGATCCTCGACGGTGAATGTCAGACGCGCGAGCGGCGCCAGATTTCGATAGACGCGTGTCGCGAGCAGGCGATCGACGGCGGCCAGTTCCTCGCGCTCCCACGCGAGTCCGGCGCTGACATAGACAGGATGGACCTTGCGCGTTCGTGCCTCGGCGGCGGCGAGGACGGCGCTGTCAAGCCCCGACGAGAACAAGACGGCTGTCGATTCCAAAGGAGACCTCGATAAGATACAAGGCTATGTACTCGGTCACCAAGCGCATCGACTTCTGCTACGGGCATCGCCTGCTCGATTACGACGGCATCTGCAAGCATCCCCACGGACACAACGCCGTGGCAGAGATCGAGATTCGCACCGACACACTCGATGGTCGCAACATGGTCGCCGACTTCAACGACATCAAGCGCATCGTCAAGACCTGGGTCGATCGCGAGCTCGATCACAAGATGATCCTGCGCCGCGACGATCCGCTGGTGACGGCGTTGGAGGCGCTGGGCGAACCGATGTATCTCGTCGAGAGCAATCCGACCGTGGAGCGTATTGCGCGTCTGATCTATGACATCTCACGGGAGCAAGGGCTCCCGGTCGCGCGCGTGACCGTGTGGGAAACGCCGACATCGTGGGCCACCTACACCGCCTGATAGCCTTCGATCTCGACGGCACCCTCGTTGACTCGCGACGCGATCTTGCCGATTCAGCAAATCAGCTGATCGAAGAGCTCGGTGGGCAGGTCCTGACCGAAGAACAGATCGGCGGGATGGTGGGTGAGGGCGCAGCGTTGCTCGTGCGACGGGCACTTCAGGCTTCAGGCCGCGGCGAACGTGCGCATGCGCTCGAGCGATTTCTCGAGATCTATGACGAACGCTTGCTGAATCACACGCGCGTGTATGACGGCGTTGCCGACGTCGTTCGTCATGCGCATGGCCGGGCTCGTCTCACAGTGTTGACCAATAAGCCGACCAAGCCGACCGAGCGCATTCTCGTGGCGCTCGGCTTGCGTGACCTGTTCGATGACGTCATCGGCGGCGATGGTCCTCATCCTCGCAAACCGGACCCGGCCGGTCTGAGGGCCATGATGCAAGCGGCGAACACCGAGCCGGAGCAAACCATGCTCGTCGGCGATTCAGCCATCGATCTCGAAACCACGCGGCGTGCCGAGACCAGCTGCTGCCTGGTCTCGTACGGCTTCGGATTCCGGCGTGAGCTGCTCGATCGCAAGGAGCCAGGCTTGGTGTTCGCCGCGAGTGCAGCAGAACTGAAAGCCGCGATCGACGCGTTCCTATCGTCGTAGAGAGCGGGCTTTCTCGGGTGCCACGGCGCGTCGCGCGAAGACGGCGGCCGGCGCGTTCAAAGGGACCGTAGGAACGCGAGAAGCGCCGCGCGTTCGTCCGCGGTGCTCTGGTAGTAGCCCTGCATCGCGAGACCGGCTTCGCCGCCGTGCCTGGTGATCGCGTCTTCAACCGTCGCCGCCGAGCCGTCGTGCAACAACGGACGACGGAACCTCAAGCCCCACAGCGCGGGCGTGCGGATCTCTTCGGGCATGCCGGACGCCTGCTGAATGCCGTCGCCAGTGCCAACGTCGTGCAACAGCAAATCGGAGAACAGCGGTACTGCGATGCGGTTGAACAACGGATTCGAGCTTGGTCCGGTCGTGAGCATCGGTGTGTGGCACGCGCTGCATCCGATCGTGCTGAAGACGCGCTCGCCATTCCTGGCCGCTTCGTCCATCGGGCCGCGAGCGATCGGCGCAAGGAACTTCATGAAGCTCGCGAAGTTATCGATACCGCGACGGCCGGTGCGCAGATCGCGGATGTCCTCGGGCTCGGGATGCGGATCGCACACGCGCATCCGCTCATGTGAGATCCCCACGGCGACCTCGTGTGGAATGAGGTCGTTGGTGATCCCCATCTCATTTCGATAGGCGTCGGCGCTGAACGCGAGCAGAGTCGCGTGTTGCGCCTTCCACCCGAACCGACCAACTCTCCGCTCTCCGGACGCGAGGTCGGTGACCATCGCCGCGCGGCCGCTCACGCCATCTCGATTGCGATCGCTCGGATCCTCGAGCGCGAGCAGTGCCTCGTCTGGGATCGCCTCGACGAGGCCGGCCCCGAACACCGGGATCGGAACGCGGCGCACGATGATCGTCGCATCAGCGGGAATCACCGGCTGGCAGGAGTGGCCAGGCACCGAGAAGAGATGGAAGAGCGATTCACCCGAGGGATCAAGCGCGATGAATTCGCCATTCGGCCCGCGCTTGCCGGCCCTCACTTCGGCAATCGCGCTCATGCCACCAACTGCCGGCACGCTATGACACACGGCGCAGCTCGTGGCATTGAATGCCGGGCCGAGCCCTTCATCGGATGTCTCGACTTCGAGGAAGTCGTCGAGGCCCAGCCTGAACTCCTGGAACTCGACGCCCGTGATTCCCGGTAGCGCATCACCGGGCACCGGAACGCGCGTCTGAGCAACGAGCATCGCCGTAGCCAGCGCGACAAAGCAGACGAGCGAGGTCACCGTGAAAAACCAGGCTCTGCCCACTAAAGTCACTCCGCGATGATGACGCCGCGCATGAACTCGTGCCCTGCGCCGCAGATGCGTGAACATTCGAATGTGTAGCGGCCCGCTTGCGGTTGGAAGTTCACCGTCGCCACACCGCGTCCGCGCTTGGGCAGTTCGATATCGACGTCTGTCCCGATGATGTGAAAGCCGTGTGCGGTGTCGTCGCTCTGCAGTCGAATCATGAGAGGCGTGCCGGCTTTGACACGGATCTCTGAGGGCGTGAAGGTGAATCGCTCAGCCGCGATGTTGATCACGCGGGCCTCTTGTCCTGCCTTTGCCGAAGCTGCGGCAGGCAGGGCGGTATCCTTGGCCGTGACCACACCGATGACGATCGCAAGCACCAGCAGCCTGATTGAATGGCGCATCAGAACCACCATCCCAACCCGACGTTGAACGAGTTCGGCGACCTGATCAGCGAACTTTGATTTCCGACGATCGAGTAGTCCACCTTGACCGCGATATCGGGATCGGGCCAGTAGTTGGCACCGACGACCCACGCATCGCGATCGAATTCTTGAAGCGGCACATACCCAGCCGGCATTCGGTACTGCGTATCGAAGTTCTCGTAGCGGGTGAACCCGCCCACCTCTCCGAGTCGCGATCCGGAAAAGAATCGGCGGCTGCCTTCGATCGAAAAGCCGCGCAGCGCGCTGCCGATATTCGGGTTGACCCCGACGCGGAGTGCCAGCGTGTCATTGAGCAGGCCGGCGTTGTCGATCCAGATCTGCGCAAACTGCCCGCGGAACTCGAATCCAGCCCGGGAATAGCGCGCATCGGCTTCGGCCAGCGAGACCGCTACGTCAAAGCGCGGACGGAACTCGAACCCCGAGCGGCCCGACCATCCACTTGCGCCGAGTGTCAGCCCGCGAAAGCCGACGTACTCGAGACGTCCGGTGACACCCGGCCTTCCGACGTTGGACTCCGAACCCTTCTGACGACCGTCGCGAATCCCGATCTCGGCGTTGAACTCCGCGGCGTTGAGCGGAGCGACGAGGAACGCGCGATAACGCCATCCGCGGCCGATCTCGCCGTGCACTCCAGCGCCGACGTCGAACCACGTGGTCGGAATGATGACCGTGTCTATAAACGGTCGCTCGACACCGTAATACACCGGCGGCTCATGACGCTCGTTGATGATGCCGATTGGCATCAGCATCATCCCGGCGCGGACGTTGAACGATCGATCGAGCAGAAAATCGACGTACGCCTGCTCCAGCTCGAGTTCGCCAGCTTCTTCAAGGCCTTCCACGAACGCATGTTCGAGCTCGAGCTCGCCGACGAACCGGATGCGCGGCGAGAACGAGTGCGTGACGAGCAGGACGAAGCGATGGAAGTCCAAGCGCGCGTCCGTGAACTCCTCGTTGTTGAAGTGGAAGTCCATGTAGCCGGACAAGTTCGTACGCGGAGCTTCGCGGCGGGCGGCTGTCGTCTGCGGCGTCTGTGCGAACGCGGGTAACGCCAGGATGCAAAGCAGCAGGACCTGGGCGACCTGAACCAGCAGCTTTGAGGCCGCACGTGTGCCGATCGTGATGCGCTGATCGTTCTTGCCACGCACGCGCACACTATCGGCCGCGGCGTCGCGCGCTTCCACGGCGATCGCCTCGCCGGGTTTGAGATGGTGCTGCTCGATGAAGCGCAGGAACTCTTTGTCTTGATCGATCACGCGGGTGACGGTAACCGTCGTCTCCAGCGGACAGGAGAGCAGCGTCTGCGCGTCCTGTGGCTTCACGAGTCCTTCGGCATTGGGAATCGGATCGCCGTGCGGATCCGTTTCGGGCCGTCCGAGCATCTCATCGATGCGTTCGATCAGCCGGTCGGTGACGACGTGTTCGAGGAGTTCGGCTTCGTCGTGCACCTCGTCCCACGAGTAGCCCATGACCCGGACGAGAAAGAGTTCGATCAGCCGATGACGCCGAAGGACCAGCGCGGCCAGCTTCTGTCCTGCGGCAGTGAGCGCGACGCCCGCATACGGCTCGTATTCCACCAGCCCCGACTCCGCCA
>DATCXH010000915.1:0-3167 GCA_036565925.1 Vicinamibacterales bacterium | reverse complement strand
CAATGGGCGCACGGAAGCAACGTCAACCTCGAAGAGCTTGAGATCCTGCTTCAGCGGATCGAATCCTCCAGTTGGCTTGGCCTCTCCCGATGCGCTTGTCGTCTTCGCCTCCTTGAGCGTGCCGGTAATCTCGACGCGCTGCCCGACGTAGTTCGCGACATCCTTCTCACGGCTGCCGCCAAGCTCGTACGCTTCGCCCGACCCGGCCGACCCGGTCGCGGACGCGCAATCAATCGACGACGCAGCGCTCGGACTGCCGGCGGTGGTCTTCATTGCATGCACGAGCACGTATTCATTGCCGCGACCGAGACCGGTTCCGACGGGACCGCCCTTCCCCGAATCATTCGCTTTGCGGTAGTCGGCCTCCCGCATCACGCATCCGACGAGCGTCACCGGAGTCTCGGGTTGTTTATTCGCTTGAGTGGACTGCTGACTGGCCTCACTGGACGGGCTCGCCGCTTCCGTAGATGGGGTCGGCGTCTGGGTCGACGGGCTCGACGATTGCGGCGTTTGTGCAAACGCGGCCATCGACACCATCAACACCGCGGCCGCGCTCGCACTCGAAATGTGTTGTGTCTTCATGGATGGTTCCCTCCCGCGTCGGGAGGTGCAATCAGAAGGCCACAGCGATGTCATGATGGCCACTCGCCATGGACCTGATCTACGCGCGCTGGCAGATGGGGCTGTCGCTCGGCTTCCACATCATCTTTGCAGTCATCGGCATGGCCATGCCGATCATGATGGTGGCGGCGGAAATCGCGTGGCTCCGTACGCGGCGCTCGGAGTATCTCGACCTCGCGAAACGCTGGGCCCGCGGCACAGCGATCCTCTTCGCGGTAGGCGCGGTCTCCGGCACGGTCCTGTCGTTCGAGCTCGGCCTGCTCTGGCCGACCTTCATGGCGTTCGCCGGACCGATCATCGGTATGCCCTTTTCTCTGGAAGGCTTTGCCTTTTTTCTTGAAGCAATATTCCTCGGCCTCTATCTGTACGGCTGGGATCGTCTCGGGCCACCGGCACACGTGTTCGCCGGCGTCATCGTCGCGCTCAGCGGCGCGCTCTCTGGCGCGTTTGTCGTCACGGTGAATGCGTGGATGAACACACCGGTCGGGTTTCGCGTCGAGCACGGCACGCTCGTCGAGGTCGATCCCTTCACCGCGATGTTCAATCCTGCCGCAGGCGCACAAGTCGTGCATATGCTGCTCGCCGCGTATACCGCCGTCGGGGTTGCGGTGGCCGGGATTCATGCGCGCTTGTTGCTGCGCGACCCGACGCAGGCCTTTCATCGGCGTGCCTTCGTGATTGCGCTGCTCGTCGGTCTCCCGCCGGCGCTCGCACAACCGATGGCCGGTGATTGGGCGGGCAAGGTGATCGCGCACACGCAACCCGCAAAGCTCGCTGCGCTCGAAGGACACTTCGCCACCGAGACCTACGCACCACTCCATATCGGCGGTATTCCTGATGTCGACACACTGGAGACGCGCTATTCAATCGAGATTCCTGGCGGACTCAGCTTCCTTGCCTTCGGCGATCCATCAGCGCGCGTCATCGGTCTCACAGATCTTCCGCGCGACGAGTGGCCGCCCGTACTTCCAGTCCACATCGCCTTTCAGGTGATGGTCGGGATCGGCAGCTGGCTCGCCGTGCTCGCACTGTGGGCGGGACTGCTCTCGTGGCGACGACGTCTCTTCGACTCGCGCCTCTTTCTCATTGCCGTCTTCTGCTCAACGGCGTTGGGATTCGTGGCGATCGAGGCTGGCTGGATCGTCACCGAGCTCGGACGGCAGCCGTGGATCGTCCAGGGCGTGATGAGGACGTCGGATGCGGTCACGCCAATGCCTGGACTCGTCGTGCCCTTCATGCTGTTCACCGTGCTCTACATCGTTCTGGCTGCAGTGGTCATCGCAATGATCCGCCGCACGATCGTCGAGACGGCACCGCGAGGCGTTCGGTGATCGAACCGCTCCTGCTCGTCGCGCTCGCGCTGGTCCTGTCGCTGACGACGTACGCGCTGCTCGGCGGCGCAGACTACGGCGGTGGCGTATGGGATCTGCTGGCGAGCGGTCCAAGCGCCGACCGACAGCGCGCGACGATCGCCCACGCGATCGGTCCGGTGTGGGAAGCGAATCACGTGTGGGTCATCGCCGCCATCGTGATCATCTTCACAGCCTTCCCGCGCGCGTTCGCGGCGGTCAGCATCTATCTGCACGTGCCACTGCTGGTCGTCCTCGTCGGCATCGTCCTGCGGGGATCGGCGTTCGTCTTCCGCGCCTATGGCCCGAGAGAGCCTCGGCACGAATGGCTGTGGGGCCGCGTCTTCGCCGTCGCCAGCACGGTGACTCCCCTCTTCCTCGGTGTCGTCGTCGGCGCGGTGACCGAGGGCACGCTGCCCGAGACACACACCGGATCGTTTACGGATGTGTTCCTCACGCCCTGGCTGACACCGTTCGCGTTGAGCGTCGGCGTCTTTGCGCTCACGCTGTTCGCTTTTCTCGCGGCTGTGTATCTGACGCTCGAAGCTCGAGACGCTGAGGAGCGCGCCGCGTTCCGTGCGCGCGCAC
This sequence comes from Vicinamibacterales bacterium, assembly GCA_036565925.1. Taxonomy (GTDB): domain Bacteria; phylum Acidobacteriota; class Vicinamibacteria; order Vicinamibacterales; family UBA2999; genus Gp6-AA40. The sequence continues at coordinate 609 of DATCXH010000915.1, read as the reverse complement.
TGATTTCAGGTGTGCTGGTCGGTGGGCTTGCGGCGATGGTCCTCGTGTTGGCCAATCAAGATGTCCGGCACGCGCTGACCGCATCGACGTGGGCGTTGCCGCTGCACCTTGCGACCGGCGTCAGCGCGGTCGCAGCATTTGCGTGCTTGTGGTTCGAACAGTATCGGCTCGCGCGGATCTCAGCGGTGGCGCAGGTCGCGCTCATTCTCTGGGGCTGGGCGTTGGCGCAGTATCCCTACGCGATTCGGCCGCATCTCACGCTCGGCGAGGCGGCGGCACCGGAGAATGTCCTCGTCGTGCTGCTGCAGGTGCTCGGCGTGGGCGCCGTGCTCCTGGTACCGTCGCTGGTGTATCTGTTCGGCATCTTCGGGCCGAGAGGACACGTCTTGAAATCGTGACTACTGCAGTACGTGTCGGTTATCCCTTCCTCACCGAATCGTCGGGTACTTGATTCCAAGCTGATCGAGGTACGTCTTGTACTTCGTCGGGTCGTAGTAATACTTCTTCAACTCCGGCCGATACTTCGCCATCGTCTCTTCGTTCAGCCACGTTGCGGGTTTGTCCTGCGGGCGAATGAGCGGTGTGTACTTGACGGTCTTCGTCTGCACG
>DATCXH010000889.1:0-6411 GCA_036565925.1 Vicinamibacterales bacterium | reverse complement strand
CTGCCGGCCTCGGTGATGCCGTCGGTGACGAGCACGAGACGGTCGCCGGAGCGCAGCGTCACCCCGCTCTGTGTATAGGTGTTGTGCTCGAGCACCCCGAGCACCATGCCGTGGCTGCCAGGACGCCACACCGAGCCGTCTGCCCGCACGAGAATCGGCGGTGTATGACCCGCGTTGCTGCACGCGAGGCTGCGAGTCGCGGTATCGATCGTCGCATAGAAGAATGTGACGAAGCGGTCGAGAGGTGTGTGCCGGCAGAGCGCGCGATTCACCTGCCGCGTCACCGTGTCCGGCCGCGCGTCGTCGATGCCGAATGCGCGAACCGATGCCTGCAGGTTGGCCATGAGCAGCGCGGCTGGAAGACCCTTGCCTGCAACATCGGCGATGGAGAGACCGAGTCTCGTCGGTGAGAACCGCAGGATGTCGTAGCAGTCACCGCCAAACGCGTTAGCCGGTTTCCACATCGCCGCCATCTCGCAGCCGTCGATCTCAGGAAGCGGAGTGGGGAGCAACGCGCGCTGGATTCGCTGGGCATGTTCGAGCTCGCGCGAAGCGTATGCGTCGGCTTCGCGCCGCGCGCGTGCCTCGTCGAGTTCGCGTGTCACCGTCTGCGTCAGCGACGCGTTCTCCCACGGTTTGTGTACGAAGGTCCGCGCGCCTCGTCGCATCGCTTCAACCGCAGTCTCGATGCTGCCCCAACCGGTCATGACGATGATTGGCAGCAGACGATCCCGTTCGTGGACCTCGCTCAGTAAGTCGAGACCCTCACGGCCCGATGTCGTATCGCGGGCGTAATTGAGATCCATGAGAAGCAGGTCGTAATTGTTCGCGCTCAGGCGATCGCGAACTTCCTGAACCGAGCAGGCGGCATCAGTGTCGAGGCCAGCACCGCGCAGCAGCAAGCGAAGGGCAGCGACCACGTCAGGTTGATCGTCGGCAATCAGCACTCGTCGCGAGACTGCCGCATCAGTCGAAGTCATCGGCCATGTTTCCACGTTCATGATTCGCATGGCACATCGTCAAATCCCATGCCACGCCAAAGACGTTCGAGATTCTACGTTCTGACTCGCCTTTGGTGATGATTCACCGGACCACATCCTGGTGATGGTTGTTCGCTCGTGGGACGAGCTTGTCCGGCCGCGGCACGGGCGAACGCCGCACGGTAAAATGCACGCAGCCTGATGGTGATGCTGGCGGAATCCGACTTCTCAAACACGACGATCCGGCGCTTTGACATTCAGCGACTGATCGCCAGAGGAGGCATGGGCGAGGTCTATGTCGCCCGCGATGCGGTCCTCGGTCGTGATCTCGCTCTCAAAATCCTTCGCCAGGACGTCACGTGGGATGCCAACCGGCTCGAGCGTTTCGTCCAGGAGGCGAGGGCGGCCTCGGCGCTGAACCATCCGCATCTCATTTCGATCTACGACATCGGCGAAAGTGCCCCGAAGCGCAACGGTGTCGCGCAGGGACCGCCCGTGCTCTACATCGCGATGGAGCTCGTGGCGGGGGAGACACTGCGCAAGGCCATCGAGTCGAGGCGTCTCGATGCGAAACGTGCGCTCGAATACCTGGTGCAGGTCGTCGATGCGCTGGGGGCGGCGCACGCGGCTGGCGTCATCCACCGCGATCTCAAGCCAGAGAACCTGATGATCGCCGACGGCGGTTATGCGAAGGTGCTCGATTTTGGCGTCGCGAAGCTGCGCGCCGATCTCGCGCCACCGGGAGCGGATTCAGACGTCGCGCCTTCTGCTGGCGTGATCGGCACGGTCGGGTACATGTCGCCGGAGCAGGTCCAGGGCAAGCCGCTCGATCCGCGCACCGACATCTTCTCGTTCGGATGCGTGCTCTACGAAACCCTCAGTGGCAGACGTGCGTTCACCGGGAAGACGTCGTTCGAGACGCTGAAGCGGATTCTGAGCGAAGAACCCGAGCCGTTCACGGAACCACTGCAGCACGTGCAGCTCCAGCCGGTGATTCGGCGGTGTCTGGCGAAGAGCGCTGACGATCGTTATCAGTCGATGCAGGAGCTCTCGCGCGATCTGCGTGGCATCCTCCGTAAGCTCGAGGCGGCCTCGCATCGAGAGGCCAACGAGCGTGTCCCCTGGAAGCGGCTGCTGGCAGGCGCCGCTGGGATCATCGCGCTGGTCATCGGCGTGTGGTGGACCACAGAGAGCGGGTTCCTCGGAGGCACACCGACGAATGTCGGCATTGAGCGTCTGACGCTCAGCGGCACAGCGATTGACGCGGCGACTTCACGTGACGGCCGATACCTCGCGTGGGTGGAATCGATCGGTGGCATGCAGGGGCTTCGCGTCCGTCAACTCGGCGAGGACCGCAGCATCGAGCTCGTTCCACCGGCGCCGGTCGGGTATTGGGGGATTGCGTTCTCGGCAGACGCATCGCGCGTGTTCTACGCGACCAAGAGCGCGCAGGAACCAGCGGGACGTCTCCATGTCGTGAGTGTGCTGGGCGGCACGCCCCGTGCGCTCGTCGACGGCATCGATAGCACCATCACACTCTCGCCGGACGGACGTCAGTTCGCGTTCTATCGCGCGAGTTTCCCGGAGCGGGGATCGTCGTCGCTTCTTGTCGCCAATGTGGAGGGTGGAAGTCCTCGCGTGCTGGCCACCGCACGCGGTCAGCAATTCTTCGTGCCGGCGTTCTTTGCTGCGCCGTCGTGGTCGCCTGATGGGGAACGTATTGCCGCGTCGATTCACGACGCGAGGACCGGCGATGCCGGACTTGTCACGATCGATGTCGCATCGGGAAAGATCGATCCGTTTCCGCAGCGATTCAAGGACGCGACATTCACAGCCTGGCTGCCTGACGGGTCGGGGATCCTGTTTGTCGCCGATCAGGTAGAGGAGTTGAAGGAAATCCCACGCAAGGTGTGGCTGCAGCCCTATCCGCGCGGTGAACCACGCCGCGTGACGCCGGATCTCCTCGAGTATCGGAATATCTCCGTGCGTGGTGACGGCAGCGCGTTCGTATCGGTCGGGCTCGACGCGGTCTATTCGCTGTGGCGACTGCCGCTCAATGGTCAGGCTCCGCAGCGCATCGCGTCAGAGCGCTACGACGGCCTGCTCGGCATCGCGCCACTCAAGGACGGCCGCTTCGTCATGAGCACGGGTGAGCGTGGCAACTCTCAACTGGCCATTGTCGATCGCACAGGTGGCAGTCGCGAGACGCTGACACGCGAAGGCACCAACATCTGGCCGGCAGTCTCGCCAGACGACCGCACGATCGTGTTTGTCTCGAATCGTGATGGGCAGACCGGAGTCTGGCGGATGAACGTCGATGGCACCGAGCCGAAGCTGCTGGCGCATCTGCCGCGGCCGTCATGGCTGTCGATCACCCCCGACGGACAGTACGTGGTATGCGCGTCCCTCGGCGACGCGGAACCGGCAACATGGCGCGTGCCGATCAATGGTGGTCAGCCGACCATGATCGCGGCGGGGATCGATCGGCCAGCCGTCTCGCCGGATGGACGGTTTCTCGCGGGTATCAACGTCGCGTCGAATGCCGGCCAGCTCGCGCTCGTGACCATGCCGCTCGACGGAAGCGGACCGCCGCGTGCCCTCGGCGCCATTGCGCCCGCGACGGCGAATGGGCTCGTGGAATGGACCGCCAGCGGAGACGGCATCCTGTATTCCACGGTCGAACGCGCCAACGTGTGGCTGCAGCGAATCTCGGGTGGTCCGCCCATCAAGGTCACCAACCTCAACGATCTCGGTATCGTCCGCGGCAAACGCACTGTGGACGGTGACAGCCTGATCGTCGCCCGCGGTGTCGCGCAGACCGACGCCTACCTCGTTTCGAATTTCCAGTAGACGTTCATTCCAACCAAAACCCATCGGTGGGTGTCTAAGTGGGCGGGTCTAGGAGCCTTTCCGTTGACGGGAGGATGACGTGGAGCTGTTGCTGCAGGACCTGAGACACGCGTTCCGGATGTTCCGGCAGAACCGGGTGTTCACGGCCGCGGCTGTCGCCGCATTAGCACTCGGTATCGGCGCGAACACCGCAATCTTCTCCGTCGTCAGTGCGGTGCTGCTGAAGCCGCTGCCGTTCCCCGATCCGACCAACGTCGTCTTCTTCATGAGCGTCGCTCGTCAGGGTGGGTTCGGGAATCCCGGCGCCTCGCCAGCGAAGTTTGCGCATTTCGCTCAGCAGACCAGTGTCACGCAGGACGCGACGGCCTTTCGCACCTTCACGGTCAACTACACAGGAGGCGCGTTCCCGGAACAGTTGCAGGCGGGGCAGGTGAGTGCGAGCTACTTCAAGCTCTTTGGGGCTCCCGTGCTGCGCGGCCGGACATTCTCGCCGGACGAGGATCGGCCAGGCGGTCCGCGTGTCGCGGTTCTCAGTTACGGATTGTGGCAGCGCCGCTTTGGCGGTGATCCAAATGTGATCGGTAAAACGATTCAGATCAGCGGCGACCCGCACGACGTGATCGGCATCGTTGGCCCGCAGTTCGATCTGGCCGAGCTCGGTGAACCACCGGAATTGTGGGTCCCGTTTCAGCTCGATCCAAACACTGTTGACCAGGGGCATTTCTTTCAATCGGCCGGACGATTGAAACCCGGCGTCTCGATCGAACAGGCGCAGGAGAAGCTGAAGCTGTCGGCGAAGGATTACGTCGCGAAATTCCCTGGAGCCCTCGGCGACGACGGGAGCTTCACGGTGCAGCGCATGCAGCAGGTGTTTGTGCGGCAAGCGCGGCCAATGCTGCTCATCCTGAGCGCGGCCGTCGCCTTCGTGCTGCTGATCGCGTGCGCGAACGTCGCCAATCTATTGCTGGTCCGCGCTACTGCCCGGAAGCGTGAGGTGGCACTGCGTGCCGCGATCGGCGCCGGTCGCGGCCGCATCGTCCGGCAACTGCTGACCGAGAGCGTGCTGCTGTCGCTGATGGGCGGAGCGATTGGCCTTGCACTGGGTGTGCTCGGTATTCGTGCGCTGTTGTCGATCAACACCGCTGGTCTGCCGCGCGTTGGTACCGACGGCGTGCTCGTCGGACTCGATTGGCGCGTGCTCGCATTCACCGTCGCGATCGCTCTGGGAACTGGAATCGTGTTCGGACTGTTTCCTGCGCTCCAGAGCTCGCGCACCGATCTGACGACGGCGTTGAAAGACAGCACTGGCCGTTCGGGAGCGACGCTTCGTCACAACAAGGCACGCTCGTTATTGGTCGTCATCGAAGTGGCGCTGGCACTTCTGCTGCTCGTCGGATCGGCGCTGCTGATTCGCACGCTGGTGAATCTCCGCAACGTGCAACCGGGCTATGACGCCTCGCATGTGCTGACCATGCGGATGGCACTGAGCGGGCAGAAGTACGCGCAGACGGCCAGCATGGATCAGTTGCTGCGGACGGGACTCGAGCGGCTCCGGGCGGTGCCCGGAGTGCAGGCAGCGGCGGCGACGTGTTGTGTACCGCTCGAAGGCGGTTACGGGCTTCCGTTCCGGATCATCGGTCGTCCGTTGGAGAAAGGGCCGTTTCACGGTGGTGGAGCATGGCTCACGGTGTCGCCCGGCTACTTCGAGGTGTTCAAGATCGCAATCACGCGCGGCCGCGCATTCACCGAGCGCGATGACGCGCTGGCGCCTGGCGCCGTAATCATCAACGAGACGTTCGCGAAGCAATACTTCAAGGACAAGGATCCGGTCGGTGAGCGCCTGATGATCGGGGCCGGCGTGATGAAGGAACTGAGTCAGGAACGCGAGCGCCAGATCGTTGGCGTGGCGAGGGACGTTCGCGATGGAGGGCTGAACAACGAACCCGGGCCGCACATGTACGTCCCGAATGCCCAGGTGCCCGATGCGCTCAACGCATTGAACCTTCGCATTACGCCGGTCGCGTGGGTCGTGCGCACGCAGCGCGAACCCTACTCGGTGAGCATGGCCGTTCAGGAACAGCTCAGGCAAGTGACCGGCTTGCCGGTGTCGAACATCCGGTCGATGGAAGAAGTGGTATCGCGATCGATTTCGCAGCAGCGCTTCAACGTGCTGCTCATGAGCGTGTTCGGCGCGTCAGCGCTCCTGCTTGCGGCGATCGGGATCTACGGTCTGATGGCGTACTCAGTGGCGCAGCGCACGCAGGAGATCGGGATCCGCATCGCGCTCGGAGCGGAAGCCCAGCAGGTGCGGCGCATGGTGGTCGTGCAGGGCATGCGTCTGGCGATCATCGGCGTCGTCGTTGGCCTTGCGGCGGCCTGGGGGCTCACGCGTTTGATGGCCAGCGTGCTGTATCAAGTGCAGGCACGCGATCCCGCCGTGTTCATCGTGATGCCGCTTGTGCTGACGATCGTCTCGCTGATCGCGGTCTGGCTGCCCGCACGTCGCGCGAGCACAGTGAGTCCGCTCACCGCACTGCGCGCACAGTAGAACGGCTGGATCGTTCTGGTATCCTGTGTGTCG
>DATCXH010001175.1:0-2238 GCA_036565925.1 Vicinamibacterales bacterium | reverse complement strand
CGCATGCCGATCGATCTCGAACGCTCGCACGCCGAAGGACGCGGGCGTGCTGCCCGCGCCACCACCTCGCCCCCCACCTCCCCCGCCACCGCCGCCACCACCGAACGAGCCACTTGCCACAACGTCGCGGATCACGCCGTCCGAATCGAAAGCCTCGCGACGCTGATTGACGGCAAGCCGCAGCCATCCGAAACGCTCGAGATCGAGCCTGCCCAATATGCTGCTCCCGGTCACCGTCGTTCGCTCGCGCGACTGAAACGTCCCCTGGACGAGCGGATCGTCCATCGACGAAAACGTCGCGTCGTCATATCGCGCGCGGTCTTCGCGCTGGCGGTTCCTGTACACCCAGCCACGAATGTTGACCCGTTGCCATGGCGTGAGCACCATGGACACTTGGCCGGAGGCAGCGCGATAATCTTCGACCCGCTCGAACCGCGGCTGCTGCGCAAAGATGTCGCTGGTATCGGCCACCGTTCCACCAGGAACGCCGTAGCTTCCATTGCCGAAGGACCACTCCGACGCGATCGATACGGTCGACGAGGCTCGGTAGGCCAACGACCCGCGCACATCAGTTCGATCGCGGTCACTGTTTTGACGACGGCGGCCGTCTTCGAGCGGCGTTGGGACGAAATCGCCGGGCACACGCAATCCGTCAGTCGTGTAGCCCGTTGCGGTGCCCGCAAACGACCACTTGCCAGCGGTCCGTGAATAGCGGCCGCCAACACCTCTTTGATCGGGCGTGCCGCCGCTCACCTCAAGGGACGCCTCTGGCTTGTCATCGACGGTCGTGATTTCGATGACGCCGGCGACCGCGTTGTCGCCGTATAAGACCGAACTGCTGCCGTAGCTGACTTTGATCTCGCGAATCGCCTTGGTCGAAATGCGAGCAGGATCAAACTGACCGTCCACCGTCGAGTTGACCTGCACACCGTTGATCAGCAGCAGAACGTGACGCGAACGAAACCCACGCACGTCGATCCGCGGGGTGCCGTCACCGCCTGTTCGCACGTAGATCCCCGGGACGAGTCGTAGTGCTTCGTCCAACGTGCGCGCGTTCCGTGACTCGATGTCTGCGCGGGTAATGCGACGTGTGGTGCCCACTTGCTCGACGATCTCGGAGGGCTCAGTCACGGAAACCGAGAAGGTCGGCGTATTCTGCGCAGCTGCGGTCATCGGCAGCAGCGCGAGGAGCGCCACGAGAGTCGGGCGCGCACGTACGGTTCTCAATGTCAAGATGCCGCCATATTGACGTGCTTCGGGTGGCGCCGGCCAATCGATTCTGCCTATGAACCGATATGCGGGCTCGATGAAGCGACCGGACGTCCGGGATCACGGCGTCGGTTGAATAAGGTGCCTAGCGTGTACCGGCCGGGACCGACGAAGAACAGGCCGGCCAGGACGAACGCGTTCTTGAGCGCATGCTCCGGCTGGGGCATCTCACGGCCGAACTGTTCGATGGTGGCAAAGACCATTACACCAAACATCGCCACGCACACCGGCCGGAAGAACAACCCGGCCGCAAACAGCAGTCCGCCAACGCCCTCCGACAGCGCGGCTGCAAGACCCCAGGCCGCGTGGGCGAAGTCGATGCCGACGTTTGAGACGGCATCGCCGATGCGCTCCCACGTTTGCGGGCCGCCGGCGAGCTTCGGGTAGCCGTGATGCCAGAAGAAGGAGAGCCCGAAGCCGAGCCGCAGAATGAGTAATCCGAGATCGCGATAGTGGTCCATGTGCTGCACTCGAGGAGACTCTGTCTATAACGTCAGTGGTCGTCTCGGCGTTTCAGGCGCACGCTTGGCACTAAGATTTGTGGTGGAGAATGCCCAAGATGAGACGGTTCGTGCTGCTGGTCGCCGTGCTCGCTGTCGCCCGCCTCGCCGCCGCCCAGACTGCCGACGACTACCGCGGCGGATGGAGAACGGACGCAGGCGAGGCACACACCTATCAGTTCTCGATCCGCGAGAACAAGGTTCGCGGCGTGTATTGCACCTATTGCGCTGACGCCACGACGCTGGCGTTCATCGACGGCACGTTCGGGCCCGACGGAATCACGTTCGAGGTCACGCATGTGAACGCGGACGGCAGCACTCAATACAAGGACAAGGCGGCTGCGAAATTCAGTCAGGGCCGTCTCATCGTGACCGGCACCAGCGGTGCACGCGGCGGCGGCACGTTCGAGCGCGTGCTGATCAAGGATCCGCGCGGTCCTGATCCAATCCCTGCGAAGGTTTCCGTTCT
>DATCXH010000176.1:0-8239 GCA_036565925.1 Vicinamibacterales bacterium | reverse complement strand
CTTCTTCGACGATCAGGTCGCGCACGGCTTTCAGGCGGGTCTGAAGACCCGCTTCTACGCGTGAGACAAGTTGACCGACGATTGCACCGGCGACGTCGATGCCCGTTGCCTTCTGGAAGCCTTCCCAGCCCGGAATACCGTTCACTTCGAGGACAAAAACTCGGCCGTCGCGAGAAGGCAACAGATCGACGCCTGCATAATCGGCCCCGACGGCGCTTGCCGCGCCGACCGCCAACTGCGCCCACTCGTCGGGCAGGTCGAACGGTATCGCCGCTCCTCCGATCGCGACATTGGTACGCCACTCGCCTTCCGGCGCACGTCGTTCGATCGCACCGAGCACCGCGCCGCCGACGACGAACGCGCGGATGTCGCGGCCGCCATGATCGATCGCCTTCTGTATGTAGAACACCGTGCGGGTCTGCTCGAGAGAGCGCACGATTCGACGGGCCACTTCCGGCTCGCTGACGCGCACCATGCCGTGACCCAGCGATCCAAAGATCGGCTTGATGATGCACTCGCCCATCGCCCGGACTGCGGCCAGCGCCTCGTCCGTCTGCTCGCAGACCACAGTCTCCGGTGTCGGCAGTCCGGCGTCATGCAGGAGCGCTGTCGTATAGAACTTGTCGACGCACCGCTCAATGGTGCGCGGCGAGTTCACGACCAGCACACCGCGGTCTTCGATCCAGTGCAACGCATCTACGCGGAAGATGACCTGTTCGAGTGAGCCGCCAGGAATGATCCTGGCGAGAACAGCGTCCGCTTCGAGGATCGGCACGTTCTCACTCGACATCCCAGGCGATCGCGACAATCCGCCGGGTAGCCGCCCGACCAGTTTTTCGTAAGGAAGAACGACGCCCGCGTGGCCATGCTCGGCCAGGGCCCGGCACAACTGATCGGTGTGCCAGCCAGTACGGGCGCTCAAAATCGCAACGTGCATTCGATCGATTCTATAGCCCAGCCGGTCAGGCTGGTCTGCCGTGGACTTCGTTCAGGCCAGGAAAGCCCCCCCTCTACGTGTCGATTCCGGCATCGCTCGTTCGACGTTTGGATAGAGGAGCACTCGGGCTATGAAGAAGATTTTGTCGAAGGACGGCACGGCCATCGCCGTCGAACGCACCGGGCGCGGGCCGGCGTTGGTATTCGTGGACGGTGCCATGTGCTATCGGGCGTCAGGTCCAAGTCAGCCAATGGCCACCGCACTGGCCGAGCATTTCACTGTCTTCACCTACGATCGCCGCGGCCGGGGCGACAGTAGCGACAGCGGACCGTACGACGTCCAGCGTGAGGTGGACGATCTGGACGCCGTCATCAAAGAGGCCGGCGGTGAGGCGCTGGTCCTCGGCGTGTCGTCTGGCGCGGCACTTGCGCTCGAAGCCGCCAACCGTGGCGTGCCGATCACGAGACTGGCGTTGTATGAAGCGCCGTTCATCGTCGACGACACGCGTCCGGCAGTCTCCGACGAGTTCCTGGGGCAGTTGAACGCTGCAGTGTCAACCGGGCGCCGTGGCGATGCCGTGAAGATGTTCATGAAGCTTGTTGGCGTGCCGAGCATCTTCATCATGCTGATGCGCGTGATGCCGACATGGCCCAAGCTGACGGCCATTGCTCATACGCTCCCCTACGACCTGGCCATCGTCGGGCCATACCAAACGGGACGGCCACTGCCCGCGACGGGATGGAGCGGCGCGACGATGCCGACGCTGGTCATGGACGGTGGGAAGAGCCCACGGTGGATGAGAAACGCGACGCGTGCGTTGGCGGGCGTGCTGCCCAACGCAACCTATCGCACGCTTGATGGGCAGACGCACATGGTCAGGCCAAAAGCGCTCGCGCCGCCACTGGTCGAGTTCTTCAGGAATGGCGCGGCTACTTCGGTGTAGCGCGCACGAAGTCGATCGTCAGTCGCTGTGGGACGGCCAGCGGCACGCCGCGGACGGTCGCTGCGTTCCAACGATCGTTCTGCACCGCGGCGACGGCTGCGGCGCTGAGTTCAGCGTGTGGTGACGACACGACGGTCACGTCTTTTATTGCGCCATCGGTCTCGATGCGCATCTCGAGAACCACGGCTCCGGTGAGACCACGCGCGCGGATGACGTCGGTCACTCGCACATCGGGCTGGTAGTACTCCCAGCCCACTGCGGGTTCAGCGCCGCGCACAGACTGCTTCGCGGCAGCGTCACGATCGGTCGCGAATTCCTTGACCAGAGAATCGGGCGGGACATAGCGCGGCACCGCCGGACCGCAATCGATGCAGACTGAAAACGTGGCGGCCACCTGTTCGATGTGCATCCGAATGTCCTGACGAACGAGTTTCCCTTCATCGAGCGCCACCTCGACTGGTTGCGCGAACTCGATAGGGACCGAGATGGTGTACACACCTGGCGGCAGCTTCTCAAATCTGTATTCGCCGGCCTTGTTGGTTCGCGTCTCGTCGGACACGCCTGAACCGAACGCGCCGCTCTCGAGGTACACGAGCATGCCTTCGATCGGCTCCCCAAGCGGGTCGTAGACCGTTCCCATCAGCGTTGCTCGCGACGCCTGCGCGTGCGTGGGCACGACCGCAGGCAATGCGGAGAGGAACGTCACGACGGCAACTGTGAGGATCCGATGCACGGGGAGATCCAATAGAGATCTTAGAGTCACGATTTTCAACACAGAGATACCGTGTTGAGATCTCTTACGCGAATGACGCTCTCAACACCGCAGCATTCACGCTGCCCGCGTGAAAGGTACGACCGCTCGAGACACTTGTCAGCCACACTTCGGCCGGGCTGAAGAGCAGCGGATCGATCTTGTAGAAGTCGTTGTCGTACCGCTTGAAGATGTCATAGAACGGCGTGCCGTAATCCGCCGATGACGATGAGGGCAGGCGCTCGGCGAGCGTGGCGAGCTCCTCGTCTTCGGCGCGCACGGTGTAGCGCGCGTGTGCGCCATAAAGCACCGCATCGTTCGTACGGCCGATCGCGCGCATGTCGCTCTTCGCCACGGGCGGCAGCGGTGCCACGCCACTCGCGCTCACCACTTTTCTGACGTCGAAGCCGAGCGTGTCCATCTTGTGCAGGCCGGTCTCGATCGATCGCGCCACGATCTGCATCCCACCGGCCAGGCTCGCAGTCGGTGCGATGGCAATTGTCAGGGCGCTCGGCGCGATGCCGGCCTTCGCGGCTATCCACTTGGCCACATCGTCGGTTGGCAACGTTCGTCCTTCGAGGACCAGCACGCCGCGCGTGACATCTTCGCCGTAGCCAAGCTTGCCGAAGAGCTCCTTCTCGACGCGCGCCCTGGCTCGAAGCGGTCCTGAACCCATCGCGAAGAAGCCCTCGGGATTGATCGCCCAGCCGGCGTACTGCGAAGCCATGCAGGCTTCTGCCGGATGATCGGTCCACACTTGCACGCCCGACCACGATTCTCCATTGATGGTCAGCGGCACGAGCTCGACGTGACCAAGTCCACCCATGCACAGTTCGGCGAGAACCCGGCCCGCGGCCAGACCTCCGGCGACCTCGACACCGGCGTCGATCACGCGCGCGCCGGAGCCCAGCGTGTGAACGGCTATACGCAGTTCGTCGGCTCGGCTGACACACGCGTCCGCGAGTGACCATGCGCGCTCGTTCATCTTCAGATTTGTCATCTAGGGGTATGTCCTTCGCACATGTTACCGGCCGCTCCGATGTCGCGGCCGAGAACTCGCAGTCGGAGGCTGGGGTCTTGCTATAACCCCCTCAGCAAATTCGAACCATTAAATAGCCTAGTAGAATGAGCGGCCCATGCGCAGACTCCTGCTGACGGCCGCGGCCATGGCGATCGCGTCGTTGGTCGCCGCGGCACAGGTTCGAACCGGCCCGATTGTCTTCGAAGGCGCACGCCTGCTGACCGGAGAACGACGGCCACCGATCGAGGACAGCGCCCTTGTCGTGAACGACGGACGAATTACCGCGGCCGGACCACGGGCGACGATCAAAGCACCGGCACGTGCAACCGTCATCGATGTACGCGGCAAGACGATCCTGCCGGCACTCGTCGATGCGCACAGCCATCTCGGCTACACCGATGTGCGCACCGGCATCACATCATCGGCAAGCTATACCCACGACAACCTGCTCGACCAACTCCGGCGGTATGCGTACTACGGCATCGCTGCGACGTTGAGCCTCGGTCTCGATCGTGGTGACGTGCCGTATCAGCTGCGCGCATCCCCAACGCCAGGTGCGGCCCTCTTTCTCACCGCGGGGCGCGGCATCGCCATGCCCAACGCCGGCCCCAACGCCGACTACTGGAAGGACGCCGCTTACGGTGTGACGACGGAAGCAGAGGCGCGGGCGGCGGTTCGCGAGCTGGCTGCGAAGAAAGTCGACATCGTCAAGATCTGGGTGGACGACCGCAACAAGACTGTGACGCCGCTGCCGCCGTCACTCTATCGGCCGATCATTGCCGAAGCACACTCGCGCGGCCTGCGCGTCGTCGCGCACGTGTTCTACCTTGCGGATGCGAAGGAGCTGTTGCGCGCCGGCATTGACGGCTTCGCCCACGGCATCCGTGACCTCGATGTGGACGAAGAGATCATGACGCTCTTCAAACAGCGCCCGCAGGTCTTCGTCATCCCGAATCTCCCCGACACGCCGCCGTCGATCGCAGATCTCGCATGGCTCAGCGAGACACTCCCGCCACGTGCGATCGAAGAGTTGAAGAAGACGGCGGTGGCGTCGCCCGCGCGACCGCGGCTCTTCGAGGTGCAGGCACGCAGCCTGGCCAAGCTCGCAGCCGCCGGCGTACGTATCGCGTTCGGCACCGATGCCGGTGTTGGCGCGCCGTACGGATTCTCCGCGCACACCGAGCTCGCCGATATGGTTGCTGCCGGCATGACACCGTCCGACGTCATCGTCGCCGCGACACGCACGTCTGCCGAGGTCATGCGTCTCAATCAACTCGGCACGATCGCCGCTGGCAAGAGCGCGGACTTCATCGTGCTCGACGCGAGTCCGCTCGACGACATCAGGAATACGCGTCGAATCTCCCGCGTCTATCTGAGGGGTACTGAAATCAATCGAGCGCAACTCAGTCGCGACTGGACGAAATAGGTAATAAGCTCGCACGGACGCGGAGACCCGGCGTGTGCTGACGGAGCGTCACGAGGATCGAGCTGCTCCGCAAGCTCGGCGCGGGCATGTAGAGGCGGGTCTTCAGAGCCGCCTGTCTCAATCGTAAAACTGCGGCGACTTCTTCAACGTCGCGTTGTGAACGAAGTCGTGCTCGATCCAAATGTCGGTCTTCGTCCGCTTCAGATACTCCTCGATCATCGCGCGTGATGCCGCCGATTGCGCCACGTTGAACTCGGTGTCAGGCGGCGGACGTTTCAACGTGCGCTCCTGTGGGTAGTGATAGAGGTCGCCCGCGATCATCACCCGCCCGGTCTTCGGCAGATTCAACACCAGCACCTGATGCCCGGGGGAATGACCAGGCGCGGCCTTGAGCGCGACGGTGCCGTCGCCGAAGACGTCGTACTCGTCACGATCGAGGCTGATCGACTTGCTCGATTTGATGTTCTCGAAGAAGGTGCGGTTGACGCGCGTATTGCCCTCTTCCCACATGAAGGCTCGTTCCGCCGGTCGCGCCAGCCATGTCGATGCGGCAAACAGGTTGGCATTGGCGTTGTGGTCCACGTGCGCGTGCGAGAACGCGAAGTAGGTGATGCCGGATGGACGATAGCCAATCTCGGCCAGTTGGCTGGTCAGGGTTCGTGCAACCGGGGCGACAGCTGCTGACGTCGCCGTCGTGTTGCCCTGCTCGCCTCGTGCGCGCGCCTCGACGGTGTCGTCGGGCACGATGCCGAGGTCCCACATCAGCGTGCCTTTCGGATGCACGACCAGAAAGCATGGCACGGAGAATCGCGTCTCGCCGACCTCCTCTGGCGTGACCTTGTAGCGTTCGGTGCCGGCGCGACTCACGTTGATGAGACCGCAATCGAAGATGTAGAGGCGTGTGGTTTTCGGTAGCACCGGCGGTGAGGCCGTCCGTTGCGCACCGATTGAGACCTGAAGTCCAAGAACCAGCGCCGAAAGCAGCACACACGCAATCGTTCTCATGATGGCTACCCTTGTGAAGACGAGCGACCGGGAGTCTACTCCTGTCCCGCGTAGCGTGCTATCGTCCTCGCTCACGGATGGAAAGGGTGAATCGATGCGTGCAGCCATTCGAGTGACGACAGCCGTCTTCGTCTTCATGTTCGCGGCAACGACCGCACGGGCAGAGGACATTCGAGTGCTCTCGTCGGTGGGCATCAAGGCCGTCGTCGAGGTACTCGGGCCGCAGTTCGAGCGGGCGACGAAGCACAAGGTGACCACGGTTTTCGATCTGGCGGGCGTGCTGAAGACGCGCATCGAAGGCGGTGAACCGTTCGACGTCGCCATCCTGACGCCGGCGATGATCGACGACCTGATCTCGAAGGGCAAGATCGCACCGGCGACCCGCGTCGAAGTCGCCCGCACGGGCCTCGGCCTGATGATCCGAGCGGGAGCGCCCAAGCCGGACGTCAGCACGAGCGAGGCGTTCCGGAAGACGTTGCTCGGCGCGAAGTCGATCACCTACGTGACGACCGGGGCGAGCGGCGTGGCGTTTCTCGCAACCGTCGAGAAGATGGGCATCGCCGACGCGATCAAGGCCAAGAGCAAACCGGCTGCGAACGGCGAGCAGGTCAATGCCAACGTCCTCAACGGCACAGCCGAATACGCGGTGCTCCCGGTGAGCGAGATCCTGCCGGTCAAAGGCGCCGAGCTCGGCGGTGTGTTTCCGTCGGCCTCGCAGACCTACATCGTCATGGCGGCCGGCGTGGGTGCACACGCGAAGAACAGCGTGGCGCGGGAATTCGTTGCATATCTAATGGCGGCGCCGAATTCAGCGGTGATTCGCGACAAGGGCATGGAGCGCTAGCGCGAACGCCTTTGCTGGCGGAGTGGTGGCGTTCGCGCCATAATTCACGCCACCATGACGCAGGCGTCGCTCATTCTTCTCACCGTCTTCGCTCTCATCACCTCCTCCTCCGCTTTCGGCGACTACACCGTCGCCGCGAACTGGCTGCAGGTGCCGGAGGGCAAGGCACAGCTCGGCAACCAACACGGGGACGTTGCGGTCAGTTCCGCGGGTGACGTGTATGTCAGCGTGCAGGATCCAGCGGCCGGACTGCAGGTGTTCGCGCCTGATGGCAAGTTCCTGCGTAACGTGAACGGCGCGCCCAGCGACTTCCACGGCTTCGTCATTCACAAGGAGGCGGGGGGAGAGTTCATCTACGGCGCCACGCTGCGCGGTCAGACGATCGTCAAGATGACGCTCGACGGCAACATCGTCATGACGATCGGATCCGCATCGATTCCCGATCAGTACAAAGTGCGGAACGCGCGCAGCAATCAGTTGGCGCTGCTTCTGACGGGTCTCGACGTCGCGCCGAACGGCGACATCTACGTGACCGACGGCTACGCCAGCGATTACATTCACCGGTTCGACAAAACCGGCAAGTATCTGACGTCGTTTGGCGGCAAGAATCCGCCCTACAGCTTCAACACGCTCCACAAGCTGGCCATCGACACGCGCTTCACGCCGGCGCGTCTCATTGCCTGCGATCGCGCCAACAACCGCGTTGTCCATCTGTCGCTCGACGGGCAATTGCTCGGTGTGGTCGCGAAAGATCTGCTCTTACCAGCGGCCATCGTCATCGATGGCGACAACGCGATCGTCGGTGAGCTGGGCGGTCGCGTGACCGTACTCGACAAGGCAGGCGCCGTGGTCGCACGCATCGGCGCGAACACCGAGCAGGGCGTCGGCACCAACAAGCTGCCACCGGCCCAGTGGCGCGAGGGATTCGTCCTTTCACCGCATGGCGTTGCGGTCAACGCACACGGCGATGTGTTCGTTTCGGAATTCAGTGCATTCGGCCGCGTTCATCGCTTCAATCGTCCGTAGTCCGTAGAGGCGGGCTTCAGACTCGCCTGGTAGAGGCGAGTCTTAGACTCGCCTGGAGATCGATCCATGACGATCAAAACCTCCGCACTCTTTGCCGTCCTCGGTTCCGCGCTACTGGCATCGACGGCTGGCGCGGCCACGTGTGAGTCTCTGAAATCGGTCACGATTTCCAACGTCACGATTGTCAGCGCCGAGTCAGTCCCGGCCGGGCCGTTCGTGGCGCCGGGTCGGGGTGGCGCCCCGGCACCAGCGCCTGCGGCGCAAACAGGCGGGCGCGGCGCCGCGG